>NZ_AYMF01000049.1:0-1788 GCF_000633435.1 Achromobacter sp. DH1f
GCGGTCAGCGCCAGGGCGGCGGCAACCGTCGCCAGGGTCTTTTTCAGCGCAGTTTTCTGCGCAGTTTTCGGGTCACTGGGGTGGGCAAGTCGAATCAGGGGCAGCGGCATGTCGATGCTCTTTCCGGGGGGGATCGCGCAGCATTCTAAATGGCCCAATGCAAAAAGGCCTTCACTTTCGTGAAGGCCTTTTTAAATTCTTGGTGGCGCATCCCTGATTCGAACAGGGGACCTGCGGATTATGATTCCGTCGCTCTAACCGGCTGAGCTAATGCGCCATCTTTTTCGCGCCCCAGGTTTCAGTTTCAAACCGCAGTTTCAAGCTGCTGTTTCAAACGAAGCTGAGTAACGAAGAACGAAATTCTAGCATGAAATTTTTTGGCAATGCAACTGGGTGGGGGGCGTTTTTTTAACGTCCCCCGCCTCAGGCATCCCGCGCCAGCCGGATGCCCGAAAACTGCCACCGGGCCTCGGGCGGGAAGAAATTGCGATAGCTGGGCCGGATATGGCCGCGTGGCGTGGCGCAGGAGCCGCCGCGCAGCACGTACTGGTTGCACATGAACTTGCCGTTGTATTCGCCTACCGCCCCGGCGTCGGGGGTAAAGCCCGGGTAGGCGTCATAGCTGGTGGCGGTCCATTCCCAGGCGTCGCCATACAGTTGTGCAGGGCCACTGGCGCCGAGTCGGGCGGGGGCGGGGCGGGGGTCCAGATGGCCGTTTTCCAGCAGGTTGGCGCGGCTGGCATAGCTGGCGTCCGGTAGCTGCCGGGCGGCGTGCTCCCATTCCGCCTCCCGCGGCAAGCGCACGCGGGCCCAGCGCGCATAGGCGTCGGCCTCGAAATAGCTGATGTGGGTGACCGGGGCCTGCAATTCCAGTTCCTGCATGCCGCGCAGCGTGAACACCTGCCAATCGTCGCGCTGGCCTTCCCAGTAGAGCGGCGCACGCCAGCCCTCGGCGCACACCCGTTCCCAACCCAGCGACAGCCACAGTTCCGGGCGCTTGTAGCCGCCGTCGCGGATGAAGGCCAGGTATTCGTGCTGGGTCACCAGCCGGTCCGCCAGGTGAAAGGGCGCCAGCAACACGTCGTGCGCGGGACCTTCGTTGTCGAAGCCGAAGCCGTTGCCGTCGTGGCCGATACGGACGATGCCGCCCGGGTAGCGGGTCCAGCCGGCGGGCGTGCCGGGCGGCAGCGCGGGCGAGCCCGAGGCCACGTAGGCCGGCCGAAGCGGGTTGCCCGACAGCATGTGCTTGACGTCCGTCAGGATCAGTTCCTGGTGCTGCTGTTCGTGATTCAGCCCCAGTTCCAGCAACGCATCGAACGCCGGGTCGTTGCCGCCCAGCCGCGAGATCAGTTCATGCATGGCGTGGTCGATATGCTGGCGGTAATGCAGCACGTCGGACAGCGGGGGGCGCGACAGCAGCCCTCGTTGCGGCCGCGGATGCTTGGCGCCGACCGCGTTGTAGTAGGAATTGAACAGCATCCGGTACTGCGGATGGAACACCGAATAGGGTGGATGAAAATGCGTCAGCAGGAAGGTCTCGAAGAACCAGGTCGTGTGCGCCAGATGCCATTTGACGGGACTGCAATCGGGCATGGATTGCACCTGGCAGTCTTCGGGGCTCAGGGGCGCGGCCAGCGCGGTGCTGGTGGCGCGCACGGCGTCGTACCGGTCGTGCTGGCCCGCCTGTCCGGCGGCATAGGGGCCGTTGGCGGGGTGGGTCAGCAGGCAGGCAGGTTCCATGGCAATCCTCCAGGAGCGGGTTGATAGGGTAGGGCGTCAGGCGCGCGC
>NZ_AYMF01000050.1:0-363 GCF_000633435.1 Achromobacter sp. DH1f
GATTCACCGGAAAGCGGGGTTGCAAGATAGGGTGCAAATTAGGCAAAAGCCGGTTGCATAATCTGCAAAAGTTGTGTTATAGTTTCAGGCTTGGCAGTTGCCGAAAAGTTAGGGTTAACCCTGATGTTTCGATAGCTGCTAGGGCGAGACCTGAAGGGGTCGTAAGGCAAGGTGGTGAGTTCGAGTTGAAAAACGAAAACAAAGCTGACTTGACAAACGATAAAAACTTCTTCATAATCTCGTTTCTCTGCTGCAACGACAGCGACGACGCGAGAGCGAAGTTAGCCGAAGTTGAGGGGCAGATAGCAGTAAGAAGTAAACGCAGTACAGAATTTAGCAGTGCCGCTCTTTAACAATTAAACA
>NZ_AYMF01000051.1:0-39991 GCF_000633435.1 Achromobacter sp. DH1f
GGCGGGCCTGCAGCAGGGCGGCGCGGACTCGGGGCTGGACCTGATCTCGGCCAAGGGCAACGTCGACGTGCAGGCCCAGCACGACATCCTGCGGGTGCAGGCGCAGAAAGACATCACCATCGGCAGCGCGCAGACCGCGGTGGAATACGCCGCGCCCAAGCGCATCCGCATCGCGACGGCGGCGGGCGCCAGCATCGTGCTCGAAGGCGGCAACATCACCGTCACCGCGCCAGGGCGCATCGACGTCAAGACCGGCAACAAGCAATTCGCCGGACCGGACCGGCTGCCCTACGCCTTCCCGCAGTTCACCGTGTGCAAGCAATGCGTGCTGGACGCGCACGATGGCGTGCAGTCCATCACCGACAAGGTATGACCCGCATGATCGATTGGGAAACGCGGCTGAACGACACCCTGGCCGCTGCCGCCGAACTGGCTGCCGCCACTGGCGCCACGTTGAACACCTACCTGCTGGTGGATTTTCGGGGCCGCGCCGAACTGGCCGAGCCGGTGCGCGCCAGTGCTGATCTCAGCCATGGTTCGGTCTGGGTCGGCACCGACCTGGCCATCTATCAGGACATCGCCCCGCTGCTGATCGAGGTCGACGACCTGACCCGTTTCGAACTCTGGCGCGGCCAGGACGAGCCGCGCGCCTCGCAGGTGCTGCGCCTGCTCGACCGGCTGCATCAGGCAGAAGGCGGCGAATACGCGCTGACGCACATCGTGTCGCCGTTGCCGCTGGCCGAACTGATGGCGCACTACGCCTATTACACCGACTACGGCCTGCCGGACGGCCGCGAGTATTACCTGCATTTCTACGACGGCCGCATCCTGGACCGCGCCATGCAGGTGTGGACGGATCGTGAGCGCGAGCGTTTCCTGGCGCCGGTGAACCTGCTGCGCTACGCCCGCCGCGACGGCTCGGTGGCGCAATGGACCGGCCTGGGCGATCAACTGGAAACCGGGCTGGACGCACCCAGGCAGCAGCCTTTTTCGCTGGCGCAGCACCAGGCCCTGCTGGACCTGGACTACCCCGACAAGCTGGCGGTGCAGATCCGTCGCATCTACCTGGGCGTGCTGGGCAGCGACTTGCGGCAAGACGAGCTGTACACGCGGGTTCTGGCGCAAATGGCGCGCGCCCGCGCCTACGGCATTCAGACCGAACGCGACATGCTGGACTACGTGGCGTGGGGCATCACCATTTCCCCGCGCTTTGATGAACACGAGGCGATTGCGCCGGCCTTGCAGGCCTTCAAGGCACGCGGTGAAGGGCTGTCGCAGGCGCTGGCGCACGTGCCGGACGCAGTGTGGGATGGGTTGCTGCGGGCCGAGCAGGAACAGGACGAGGGGAGTGCGGTATGAAGCGGAAGGGATGTGCGGTGAGCGGAGCGTCTGATGCGTAAGGGCCTGATCGTCTTGTTCATGTGGCTGGGGTTGCTGGCGGGATGCAACAGCGAGCCAAGCTATCAAGGCCTGTCTTTCGTGACCTACAACTACACGCCCTGGGATCTGGATCGGGTGGAAGTGACCGACGCGCAAGGCCGTTCGGCCGTCACCGGATCGATTGGCGCGGGGGGCGGTGAAGGGTCGGCGACGTGCTGCTACAGCCTGAAGGGCACGGACTTCAAGGTCCTGTGGCGCGGTGCAGACGGGGAAAAGGCCAAACAGCACATGTTCGACGGCAAGCTCGACGAGGTGATCTTCAACAAAGAGACCCCCGTGCATTTTCCTGCGACACAGGTGCCACCGGGTGATGGGCCGCTATACCTGGAACTGCATATCTATCCGGACGAACACATGGAACTGGCGCTGAGCCGCAAGCTGCTTGGCCAGGTGCGCATTCCGATCGTCGATGCCACACGGTGGCTGTATGCACAGCACCGCGATGCATTGGGAGATTTCGGCAGCAGCGCCGAGGTCAGGCGCGTGGTGGCGAAGGTCGCCAAGCGCGCGTGGGTGAAGTATCGAATCGAGAGTCTCGAGGACATGAAGCAGTACATGTTTCTGTATTTCACGGTGGCGTCGAATTTCGATGCCGATCCGGAAATGGCGGCGATCCTTGCCGCGCCCGGCCGCAAACCGGGTGATTTCGCGCAAGCGGTCCAAGGCCTGTCGAAGGAAAAGATCGCGCATCTGAAAGCCACGGGCACGGCGCCGGGAGACAAGAATGGCTAATCCGCTGCCGCCGGTGGATCGTACCCCGGCCTCGGTTCTCAAGAAAATGGCGGACAGCGAGGCCGCCTATCCGAAGCAGGACTGCAACGAATGCGGCGCTGTCATCCGGATCGGCTTCTTCTTCGACGGCTTCGGGCGCAGCCGCGACGTGGACAGTAAGCATCCCACCTTCTATTCCAATGTCAGCCGCCTCTGGGAGGCCCATTACTCCCACGATGACGAGGATCGGCCCGTCAATCAGTATTGGTTCCGCTTCTACTATTCGGGGCTGGGCACAGAGCTGAACGAGGATGCCAAGAACGACGATCTGATCTACGGTGCAACGTTGGCCGGCAAGAAGATTCTCAGCGAAGCCGCCAAGAATGCCAAGAATGCCGCCAAGAACATCACCCGCGTCGACGAGATTCCCGAGCAAGACGTCTTGAAGCGTCTGCGCAGCGCGACGCAGAAGATGATCAAGGAAGGCTCGTACCAGCCGATGGTCAAGGCCTATAAAGACGTCGTGAAAGACGTGAAGACCTTGCCGGACAAAGTCGTCCGGATCTGGAATGCCTGGGACCCCGAGCGGCTGGTGAATCGCGCCAAAGGGACCCTTCGCGGCTTCTGGTCGGGCTTCAAGAAGAATCCCCTGAAGGTCGCCTGGACGGCCGGCAAAGAAGTCGTCAAGTCCACGGTCATGGAGGGTGTGCCCATCATCCGGGATAACGAAACCGTGGCCTATCTCATGGGCACGGGGGTGGACGTGCGTGTGGATGCGGCGTTGCGCCAGTTCAAGGCCGCCCACGAAGCCGTCAGTGCCGAGATGAACAATGTCCGGCGGATCGAGATTTCCGTATTCGGCGGCGACCGCGGTGGCGTCATGGCCCGCCAATTCATCAATGACGTGGTCAAGAAATATCGCCGTCGCCACGACAAAGACCTGGTGTTTCCCGGAGAAAAGGGCGCCCGCGAAGCCGAGATCCGCATCCGGTTCGTCGGGCTGCTGGATTCCGTGTCCTCGATCATGGATGAGAACACGTTCCTGGGCTTTCTTCCCTTCACGGACCTGCTCAAGCAGACCCACAAGGACCGCACGCTGACCATACCGGGCGCCGTTGAAAAATGTGTCCATTTCGCTGCCGCGCACGAACTACGCGCCAATCAGCGACTGGACAGCCTGGAAAAGACCCGCGGCGAGCAATATCTTTATCCGGGGTCCAGCGGGGACGTGACCGGCGTCAGTCCCGAGGGGTCATTGGGCGCGCGGGGCGAGCTGTCACGCGTGTCGTTGCGAGACATGCTGAACCTGGCTCTGTGCAACGGCGCGGCTTTCTACAGCATGGAGCAATTGTTCGACAAGCGACCGCTGGCCTTCGCCAAGTACACCATGGCAACGCCGATCAAAGATGGCGGCCAGAGCTATCCCATCACCGATCTGGTCGACGCCTATCGCGGCGTCGTGAAGTACGAGCCAGGTATCGATTTCATGCCTCACATGGAAGTCTTCCTGCGCTGGTTGGCCGTCCGCTATCAAGACCCGGTCTTCAAGAGCGACCTGGCCGACCCCGCTGAAAAGTGGATCAAGGACCGTGATTTCTTCACCCCCGAGCAGGAATACAACGAAGAATTCCGGCGCGTGTCGGCGTTGCCGGCGGACCAGCGCAACAAACCCGAAAACACGGCCCGCCTGAAAGAGCTGGAGGCGCTGAAGAACGAACGCTGGGACCGTGCGGTCGAGAGCCGCGGTGAATTGCCGCCCAAGCGGTTCAAGCCGCTATGGCAAAGGCTGGAAGAGGAATACCGCGAGCTTGAAGATGCCGAGCGCAGGGATGCCGCGAACGAGCAGCACAAGGAAGATGTCCGCCACAACAATCCGGAATTGGCCCGTCGGATCGAGCAGGTCAACCAGGTGCCCCTGGATATGCAAAAAATGCGTAATGACATCATTACGCGCCAGGGCGGCACGTTGACCGAGGCCGACCAGCCCAAGGACCCCCTGGCCGACATGAAGGCCAAGCGCGCCATCCAGCAGCGCCTGCTGAATGTCTGGCGGGAGGCCAGCGCGGGCACCAATCCGCTGCCCCCGAAGGTCATGGCCTTGTTCGATTTCCTGGTGCACGATGCCATGCTGAGCAGTTGGCCGGATCACCTGCTGGCCAGCACGTCGCTGTACTTCCGGGTGCGCGACAAGGACATCTTCGGCAAGACGGACTACAAGGCCGAAGAGGCCAAGCTGAAGTCCGACACTGAATCGGCCGCGCGGGTGGACCAGATGCAGTCCCGGATGCAGGCCAACATGAATGGCATGACGCCGGCTCGGCCGTAGGCGGCTTCGTCTATCGGGTCATGGCGAAGGCTCTGCCTTGGCGCAGCGCTTGCGCCAGAGATGACGCTTGATCCTGCTGCCATAGATCCAGGACAGGATCGTCAGCGCGGCCAATGTCAGTGCGTACGGGGTCTCTCTATTGCAGCAGCTTGATCACCAGCACGATCAGGGCGATCAACGCGAGCAGTGGCAGGGCGATCAGCAGCGCGAGTATTTCGGGCGGGAACATGCGGATGTGCTCGCTGGCTCAGTGGGGCGGCCGGTTTATTTCGCCGCCTGCACCTCGATCGTCACCGTGTTGGACCGGACGCCGTTGGACTCGATATATACCTCGTAGGTGGCCGGGGTTGTCGGCAGCTTGGCCTGGGCGGCCAGGTCGGTGCTGAACTGCGTGCCCACGCTGATGCCCGGGCTGATCGGAATGCCCTTGGGCGGACGCGAGCCGGGAAGGGTGTCGACCTCGACGCCGGGCGGGGGCGAAGGGCGCTTGTATTCATAGGCCACGCCTTCGTACACCGCCTTGGTCTGCGTATCGACGGCCACGAAACGCGGCAGCTTCTGGTTCTGCGAGACGGGAATGATGCCCTGGGCGCAGACGGGAATCACCAGCGCGCCGGACGCCTGCGGCCGCACGCGGGCAGGGGCCGCGATGTTCAATTGATCGTCGCTGCCGCGGTTGGGCGGAATGCAGGCGTGGTCGCGCACGGTGCCGATGGGGGCGGTGGCGAAGGCGGGCGGGTCGGTCCAGTCGGTGTTCATGGAAGCGGTCGAAGGTGCGGATGAGGAAGAAGGGGGGCCACCCACGGTGCGCGCCGCCGCGGGGGTGGCGGCCGCCAGGGTCGCGGCCAGGGTTGCTGCCAGCGTGGCGGCACACAGCCGGGCCAGGGCCGGCGCCGTGCGGCGCCCGCGGTCAGAACGAGGGCCAGCCACGGGACATGTCCACTTTGCGCACGGCCTTGGCGCAGTTCACGCAATAGCGGATGCTCAGGCAGTCGCCGCCGAACATCACGCACGAGCCGGTGTAGGCCGGGGTGGCCTGGCTGGCCGGCAAACCGAAATGGCAATGGTTGCCGAACTGCGAATAGAAGTACGGCCCCTTGTCCAGTTTCGAGGCGTCCATGTCGGCTTCGTCGGGATGCGCCTGCACCCATTCCGGGCCGCTGGGCACCATGCCGATCAGGTGGCCGATTTCATGGACCAGCGTCTGCTGCTGATAGTCCATCGTGACCGGCTCCCACGGCGACATGGCGGCCACGCACAGCAGGTTGCTGTCGTAGAAGGCCACGCCGGCCGCCGCACTTTCCATCAGCCGCACGCGCAGGATGATCTTGCCGTTGGTCGGCGTCGGCAGCAGGCCGGCCATGCGGATATTGACGGCGCTGCACTCTTTCGGCGCCGCGGCGTCGTAGGGCACCGGCGTCAGGCGGTCACGCGGAATCGGGATCTGCCTGACCCCGGCCGCGGGGTCGGTGTATTCGAACAGGGCTTCGACCAACCAGTCGGTGTTCGGCTCGATGTGATGCCAGAGGAAGCTGACGTTGCCGTCGGCGCCGACGAACTGGATCAGTTTGTCGGCGGCGCTTGGACCGGTCACGGCCTGGACGTAGATGGGCTGCACCGGCAGCATGGACGCCAGCCGGTCGACGTGGCAGACCACGATGGTGTAGGGCTCGTGGGACGGGCCTTGCGAGCGCGGATAGACTGCGCGCGCCAGCTGGCGCAGCCGTGGGTCGCCGTCGTCGGTGAAGACATCGGAATTGGCGTCGCCGCGCCCGCTCACGGGCGGCAGTTGCACCACGTCCACGCCGTGGCGCGCGTATTCGGTGGCGGTGGGCTGGAAGCCATGCGGACGGGCCAGCGATTCCGGGCCAGGCAGCATGAGTTCCTGGATGTAGATGCGGCGCGCCGTCTCGACCAATTCCGTCGAGATGATCTGGTTCTTGTCGTTGACGACCTCGAACAGATAGGTGTTCAGGCCCGCCGCGGGCAGGGTGATGTCGTCGACCACCTTGGTGCCGTCCGGGTCGGTCACGTAGCTGTACGAGCGCTGATTGGGTTCGCGGTAGAGCGGCTGGCGGCTCAGTTCCCGCGCCGAATACACGGCGTTGCCGGGGCGCGGGCTGACCTTGACGGTAAAGCGGTGCTGCCCGGCCTTGTCGAAGCGCACGCGGATCTTGGGCTTGTTGGTCTGGCGGTCCAGGCTGTTGAGCGCCTGGCCGTCGTTCCAGCGTTCGGCCGGCTCGGTCAGGTTGACGTACTGCAGCTTGGCGCCGCTGCGGGCCTGGTAGGGCGACGGCGTGGACGCAGGGCTGGGCGAGCCTTCCGCGTTCTGGCCGGCGTCCTGGCCGGCGGGGCGGGCCGCGCCGCCAGGCAGCGTGATGCCCGCGGCATCCATGACGCGCTTGGCCAGCCCGGGATACGGCGAATTGGCCACCGCCGGGATGTTCATGATCGTCTCGGCCACCTTGGGCAGCGTGACGCTGGAAATGTTGGGCGATTGCAGGATGGCGCCCACCACTGATGGCACGGCCGAATCGGTCAGGCCGGGCGTGCTGAGGATGGCGCCGGCCACCGCGGGCAGGTTGCTTTGGTTGACGTCGGGCATGGACAGCAGCGAGTTCACCGCCGACCCCAGCGCGGCGCCGCGGTCGCCCATGGCGCCCATCGCCTGGGTCATCACGGGGCCGATGGCCGAGCCGACACCGCCGCTACCCGAGGCCGTCAGGGTCGACGCCGCCGACAGGGCCGAAGCTGCCGATGCGTTGCCCGCGGCGCCTGCGGCCTGCGCGGCCATGCCGGTGGCGGAAGACGCGATGCCGCCCGCCCCACCCGATGCCGCACCGCCCGCGCCGCCCGATGCACCGCCGGACAGCAACGAGGCCTTGGCGCTGATGTCGGCTGCCTGCGAGGCCATCTGCGTGGCTTGCGTGGCCGCGCCGGCCGCATTGGCGACGCCGGCCGGCATCGCGCTGGCCAGGGCCCCCGTGGCGCCCTGCGTCAGGCTGGCCGTGCCGCTACCCATCAGGGATTGCGCCGCGTCGCCGGCCATCGATGGTGCGCCGCTCATGAGCGACGGCGTGGCGCCGCCCATCAGCGAGGGCGTGGACCCCATGGCCGATTGCGCCAGGCCGCCGACCTTGGCCGCGGCGCCCGATGCCAGGCTGGTGCCGGCCTCGGTCACCGACCCCATGGCCTTGCTGGCCATGGCGCCCAGGTCCTGCACCGGCTTGAGCGCGGCGTTGGCCATGGACTTGGCCTTGTCCATCATGTTTGACGCGGTATCGCTGGCGGCCGATAGGCCGCTGGACAGGCTGGCGGCGCCGCCGGCCAGGGCCGAGCCGATACCGCCCAGGCTGGAGCCGCCGCCGCTGGCGGCGACGGCGTCGGACGCACCTGCCGCATTCAGGGCCTGCCCGGCCCCGGTGGCCACCGCCTTCATGGCCGCGGGCCGGTGCACCAGTTCGGCCGTCACCAGCATCGGGTCGCCGACCTGGCTGGACGGCAGTGCGGGCAGGGCGGCGGCATCGCTGGCCGGCCCGATCAGGTTGTGCGAGGCGCCCTTGACGGAAAACATGCCCGGGCCCTTGAAGAGAATGTCGCCACCGTCCATGACGATGCTGCCGCCCGCCGCCTGCAGGGTGATGCGCGTGTTCGCCAGGATCTCGATGCTGTCGGTGGTGGACGTGATGGTGATGTCCTGGCCCGCCAGCATTTCCAGCATGTCGGTATGCGCATGGATCGACACCGGCGCGTTGGCGGCGATGGCGCGCAGCCCGCCGTCCTGCACGAACAGGCTGGTCGAACGGCCCGACGCGCTGGCAAAGGTCTGGCGCGCCGCGACATGGCCGTCGGCCTGGGTCGTGGCGTGCAGGTTTTCGCTGGCATGCAGGATGGCGCTGGCCGGGGTGGACAGGTTCAGCGAGTTCGGCGCGTCGATCAGCAGGCGGGCGCCGTCGATGCGTTCGACGGGGTCGCTGCCGCTGCGTTCATTGGCGCTGGCCTTCACCGCCTGCTGGCCGCCGACGCTGCCGGCGTACCGGCCGTCGGCCTTGGGGTCCACCGCCTGGATCAGCGGATTGAATTGTTCGTTGGCCGCCAAGGGCCGCGCCTGGCTCTGGGTGGCCAGGTTGTCGATGCGCTGCGCGGAATGCTGCGCGCCGCGCAGCAGCAGCAATGCCTCTTGCGTATCGGCCTGGGTCGAGCGGGCGCTTTCGCGGGCGTTGGCCGACAGCAGCATGCCCTGGCCCGAGCGCACCACGGTCCAGGCGTCGGACCGCAACTCGAAGCCGGTGCCGCGCCACTGCCCGCGCGACGCGTCGTCGGCGCCTTGCTGCACCAGGTAGCCCAGGCCCAATTGCGATGCGGCAATGGAGCTGGACAGCCGCGTGCGGACCTGGCCGGCGGTGTCATCGAACAGCCACTGGCTGTAGCCGCTGCCATCCAGGCCCTGGCTGTGCCAGCCGCTGAGCGTGCCGGGATGGTTGGCGTCGGCATCCACGCCTGCCGTCCAGGGCGGCAGGTCGGCATCGTTGTACAGCTGCGCCACGACGACCGGCTGGTCGATGTCGCCATCCAGGAATTCCACGACCACTTCCGTGCCCTGGCGCGGCAGGTGGTGCGCGCCCCAGTTGGGGCCGGCCTGCGCGCCGGTCACGCGCAACCAGGTGCCGGACTTGTCATCGCCCGGCGCGTTGCCGGCGTCGTCGCCATGGCTGCGATGGCGCAGGCCGCCGGCCAGCGGGCGTTCGCCGCGCTGCCACGGAAACTGCACTTTCACGCGCAGGTCGCGGCCGGTGGTGATGGCCGCGTCTTCGGCCGTCACGACGACGGCGGTGGCGCCTTCGGGGGCGGTGGGCTTGGCGCGCCAGGCGGGCAGCAGCGGGGCGGCCGCCGGCTGGGCGCTGAAGGTGTTGCGATAGGCGCCGCGCTCAAGATCGGCCACGCCCAGCACCTGGGCGGCCTGGCTGCCCAGGTTGTTGGCGGCTTCGTGTTCGACGTGCAGCAGGGTGTAGCGGTTGCCGCCCAGTTCGTCCATGGCGCTGCCCGAACCCTGGGCATAGCGGTCGTGCTGGGTCAGCGTGAAGGTATGGCCCGGCATCATCTGGCGCGCCGTGCCGCCGCCGTCAAAGCGCAGCATGCGCGCTTCGAATGCCTGCAGGCTGCGGGCGGCCTGTTGTTCGGCCGAGTCGTCGCCCGTGTGGCGGCCATGGCCGTCGTAGTCGTAGTCTTCCAGCGCGGGCACGGCGCCGGCATCCAGGTCGGAGGCCGCGTGGGCGCCATGGGCCAGCAGCGTGCGGTCGTTCCAGGCCAGGCGCGTCACCGCGTTCGGGCGCACCTGGCGGGCCGCGCCGAAGCGTGTGACGCTGTCTTCGGATTCGGTGGCGTCGCTGCGGTGAAAGCGCAGGGTCGCGGCGGGGTTGTCGGGGCGCGCGGCGCGGGTGTCGAACACCACCAGCCGATGCTGCGCGCCGCCGCTGCCGGCTTGTGGGTCGCCTTGCTGGTGGTCGAAGCGGAAGCTCAGGCCGGCCTCGGCCATCAGCCGCAGCACGAAATCCAGGTCGGTCTCGCGGTACTGCGTGCGCACGGGGCGCGGCGCGGGCGGCTCGGTGATCTCGAAGGCGAACGACGCCAGCGGGTAGTCGGCAAAGACTTCGGTCAGGATGTCGGTGACCGACTTGTCCTGGAACACGAAGCTGTCGCGCCGCAGCCGCAGCGTGGCCAGCCAGGGCGCGGCATGCAGGCGGTAGCGCGCCAGGCCGCCATCGGCGCCCAGCGCGTCCACGCCTTCCACCACGGCGTGCCAGCGGCGCCAGGCGCCGTCGGCCAGCAACAGGCTGACGCTGATTTCCTTGCCCAGGAGGGGTTCCACATCCAGCTCGGCGGACGAGGCCAGGCAATCGAGGGTCAGGGCGAACAGTTCCGAGACGCCTTCGCGCAGGTGCAGGCGTTCGACGGTGAGCGCGTCGCCGAGCGGCGTCTGCGCCTGCAGCAGGCGCGCGTTCTGGGACAGGGCGGCGACGCCCAGGCTGCTGTAGCCCGAAGGCGTGGAAGAACGGTCGGTCATGGCGTGTGGCGGAACGTGAACCTTCAGGGCAGCGAGATGGTCAGGTGCGCGGCGCGCGGCCCCAGCTTGACGATGTCGTGGTACGGGGCCATGGCGGTCTGCATGTCGCCATTCAGGAAGTGGCCCATGCCCAGGAAGGCCAGCAGGCCCAGCAGGGCGAACAGGGCGCCGATGCTCCAGAGCGGCACGTCGCGCTTGAGCGTGTGGGCGATCTTGTCCGGCAGCGGCCAGTGCGGCGCAAAGCCGGCCCGCTTGCCGCGCAGCAGCGCGATTTCATCGCCCAGGCGCGCGGTCAGGTAGCCGAGCTTTTCCTGGCCTTCGATCATGTACTTGCCCTGGAAACCCAGCAGCAGGCACATGTAGAACACTTCCAGCGATTGCAGGCGCGGCGCGCCCTGGGCGCGCAGGTCTTCCAGGCGGGAAAAGAAGTTCTCGCCGGCCAGCTGCTCGCCGAACAGGGTCAGTTGCAGCGGCTGCAGCATCCAGGCGTCGCGGATGGAAAAGCCCGAATTGAGCACCGTTTCATCCACGGCCGCGCAGAACGCGTACTTGGTGGCGTAGACGTCTTCGGCGGGGATATCCAGCTTCTTGGCGCTGCGTTCGAAGTCCGCCAGGAACTGCTGCACCCGCGCCGAGAACGACGCGGCGCTGGCGGGCTCCTGCCCGCTCTTGAGCAGGAACAGCATCAGGAAGCCGTCGTACAGCAGGTCCAGCAGCGATTTGGCGGGACGCGTGCCGTAGAAATCGGCGGCGCGGGGAGGGAGCGTGGCTCCGGGCATCAACGAGGGCGCGTCGGCAGTCATGGCGGGCTCTTTCGGTTGGCGTCGGGTTGGCGTCGGTCAGCGAGTGACGGCGATCAGGTCCAGTTTCAGTTCGGGAATGCCGGACGGCGCGTAGATGGCAATGCTGCGGGCCTGCAGCATGCGGTCGTAGAGCGAGCCGCGCGTCTGCAACGTGAAATAGCAGGCGCCCGGCTTGACCGGCACCGCCGGCGGCACCTGCGGCGTGTAGGCCAGCTGCACGCCCGGCATGGCCGACAGCACCAGCTTTTCGACGTCGTCGGGCGCACCGACCTTGAAGCGCAGCGGCACGGTTTCGGCCAGTTCGCTGGCGGGCGTGGCAGCCGACACCGACAGGTACAGCGCGGTGGTCTCGTCCAGCTTGTCGGAATCCAGTCGCCCCACGTGGAACGACGGCCGCACTTCGTCCAGCACGATCGAGAAGTAGCGGGTCGAGATGACGGTGTCCAGCAGGTCGCGCAGGATGGCGTCCAGCTGCGCGAAGGCCGCGCCCGGCTGGTCGTGGCGGTAGGCGGGCAGGTCGGCCAGCGTGTGCACCTTGGAAAACGTCATCAGCGCGCCGGCCAGGCGCAGCATTTCCTGGAACAGGCGTTCGGGGTGCAGCTGCGGGTTGTGGAACAGGTGCGACAGCGCCGAATAGGCTTCGTTGGCGGTGTGCAGCAGCCAGAACGAGGCCACGTCGCCCGAGCGGAACTCGATGATGTTCTTGTTGGGTTCGCGGTGAAAGCCGTACAGCGCGTTGACCTTGGCCTGCAGCGCATCGAGCAGGCGCCGCAGTTGCTCGAACAGCGCGCCGCAGGCCTGCACCGTCAGGCTGGGAGCGATGAAGCTGGTGTCCAGCTCGTAGCCCGCGCTGGCGTTGCGGCGCACGCGCGCCACGGGGATGGTCAAGAGTGCGTCGCGCGGCTCGTGTTCGGACAGCAGCCGCACGTTCTTGCGCAGGAACGCCAGTTCGGCGGTGCTGGCG
This sequence comes from Achromobacter sp. DH1f, assembly GCF_000633435.1. NCBI lineage: Bacteria > Pseudomonadati > Pseudomonadota > Betaproteobacteria > Burkholderiales > Alcaligenaceae > Achromobacter > Achromobacter sp. DH1f. The sequence continues at coordinate 12,309 of NZ_AYMF01000051.1, forward strand.
TTGGTGTACAGGTCGGGGGCAGGGCTGTCGTGGTGTGCGTAGCGGGCGTCAAAGCCCTGCGCCTGCTGCGCATCGCGGTAGTTGCCGCCGATGTCCTTCATGGGGTGCAGCGCCAGGTAGAACACCGCTTCGCTGGCGCCATCCAGGCCGTCCAGCGCCACGGCGGGCGGCAGGTCGTCGTTGTGGGGCGCGTTGTAGATTTCGCCGTCGGGAAAGATGGCCGACAGCTCGGTGGCGCGCAGCATGCCGTTGGCCAATGCCGCGGCATCGAAGCGCACCGTGCGCAGCCCCCACGAATACGGGTGCAGGGCCCGGCTCATTTCCGCCAGGCGGGCCTCATGGTAGGCGTCCTGGCGCTGAAAATGCTGGGGCCGCAGGAACAGCCCTTCACCCCACAGTACTTTTGCTGAATAACTCACGTTGGCTGGCTCTTGTCTATGTTCTATATACAGAGGGCGTCTGTTAACGACGTGGGTTGCGGCCGGATTCAGTCAGGGCAGCGCACCGATCCGAGCCTTGATGGATCGAATGGCGCCATGCCCGGTGGCTGCACGATCTTGCCCGTGGCCACCGTCAGGGCGCACGCATGCGCGCCCAGGACAATGCCGCTGTCCGCGGCCGCTTTGACTTCAAATACGTATTTCCAGCGTTGCGGCGCTGGCGCGTAAAACAAGGCGGCGACGGCGATATAACTGGCGCCCTTGGGCACTTTTTCGACGTTTTCGAAGCGCTGGCCGGGCGTCAAGGTAATCTCGCGCGACGCAATGAGACTGTCACCCAACGCCGCCTTTTCCTGCTCAGTATCAACCAATTGCGTGAGCGGTGCGCGCTGAAATGCCTCGGCATTCTTCAAATAGTATGCTTTCGTAACGACAGCCGTAGGTTGACCACTACTGGCATTCAAATTTTCTCCGGCGTGTATCGCCAATTTCACATCCGTCGGCGCATTCGGGTCCTTTTTCAGGCCTGCCGCATCCATGGCCGTGCCGGTTATTCCGGCCACGGCGCCAAGCGCCGAAACCGCTGCGCAACCAGTAATGACGGGGACTGCCGCGATGGCGATCGTGGCCGCCAAGCATCGCGATAAATTGAGATGTTTTGACATGGCTCTTTATACCGGATCATGGAGACAAACTACAGATGACTGCACGTTGAACTACATTTCGTGGCAAGTTACATGACGTAATGCCCTGTAGTGGTGTACTAACAAAAAGTTGTTGAAATACGCGGCCCTTGGTTACATCAGACACGTGCCCAAAAAATGCAACTTTCCCGGTATTTCCTCATTGGCGGTATGGCGGCATTGATGGCGGGTTGTGCGGCTACCAACAAGCCCCAGACGGACGCCGAATATAAGCAGTCGATTACCCAGGCCACCGAAACGCTCGCCTCGAAAGGCAGCGACCAGGCGGTCGTCCAATTCCAGGAAATCGCACAGCGCAATCCGTCGCGCGGCGAGCCCTGGTCGTATATCGCCAAGATCCGCTTTGATGAACAGAAGTACGGGGAAGCGATCGTCGCCGCCGACGAGGCCCTGAACCGGGATTCGGATGACTTCACCGCCAAGACGGTGCGCGCCGTCGGTGGCCTGCGCGTGGCCATGCAGTCGCTGGCCGACTTGCGCGCCGATGCGCTCCTGGCCGGCAACGCCCGCACCGATGCGGTGGCCCTGGCCGCCGCCATGCGCGAAACGCTGGGGCAGGACGTGTTGTTCCCCGAAGGCCGCAAGCCGCCGCGCACCGGCACGCGGCCGCCGCCCAAGCGTACGGATGGCGCCCCGGCTGCCGGCGCGTCCGCCACGACCCCGACCGCAAACTCGGCGACTGCGCCGGCTAACACCACCCCTGCCACCCAGCCGGGCCAGGCCGCAACGCCGGCCCAACCCGCGGGCGCCAGCCGGCCGGCCGCGCAATCCGGCAGTCAACCCGGCGGTCAACCCGCCGCCCAACCCGCCGGTTCGTCCGGCGCCCCGGCCCAACCCGCCGGGGGACGTGCACCCGACCCGTTCGGCAATCTTCTCAAACCCTGATCGGCCCGCCGGCCCCGGCAGGCCGGGTCCGCTCGCCTTCGTCACTTCGCATCCCGCTTGGAGCCCCCATGGCTAAGAAAGAAAGCGTTCAGAAAAGACTCCAGAAAGTACGCCCGCCGCGCGTCCAACTGACCTATGACGTCGAGAAGGGCGACGCGATCGAGCAGAAGGAACTGCCCTTCGTCGTGGGCGTGGTGGGCGACTTCAGCGCGCAGTCGGAAGCCGAACTGCCGCGCCTGAAAGACCGCAAGTTCGTCAACATCGACGTCGACAACTTCGACGACGTGATGCGCGGGCTGGAACCGCGCGCCGCCTACCGCGTGAAGAACCGCCTGACCGACGAGGGCGGCACTTTCGGCGTGGACCTGAAATTCCGCTCGGTCGAGGACTTCCGCCCCGAAGCGGTGGTGCAGCAGATCGAACCCCTGAAGGAACTGCTGGACATCCGCACCAAGCTGGCCGACCTGCGCAACAAGCTGGCCGGCAACGACCGTCTGGAAGACCTGCTGGGCGAAGTGCTCAGCAGCACGGAAAAACTGCAGCAATTGACCAGCGAAGCCGGCAAGGACGGCAAGGGAGGCAGCAATGAGTAATTCCGCCGCCGCGCACAGCGCGTCCGCACCGGCCGCCGCCGACGCGGGCCTGCTCGACCAGATCGTCGAACAGAGCCGCGTCGCCAAGTCCACCGCCGAACATGACCGCGCCAAGGACCTGATCGGTGAATTGGCCCGCGAAGTCATGAAGGGCACCGTGGTGGTGTCCGACAACCTGTCCGCCATGCTCGATGCGCGCGTCGCCGAACTGGACCGCCTGATCTCGGCCCAGCTCAGCGAGGTGATGCACGGCGCCGAATTCCAGAAGCTCGAAAGCACCTGGCGCGGCCTGCATTACCTGTGCCAGGAAAGCAACACCGGGCCGATGCTCAAGATCAAGGTGCTCAACGTCACCAAGCGCGACCTGGTGCGCGACTTCCAGACGGCCATCGACTTCGACCAGAGCCTGATGTTCAAGAAGGTCTACGAAGAAGAATTCGGCACGTTCGGCGGTTCGCCTTTCGGCGCGCTGCTGGGCAATTTCGAGATCACCCGCCAGCCCGAGGACATGTACTTCATCGAGCAGATGTCGCACGTGGCCGCGGCCTCGCACGCGCCGTTCATCGCGTCGGCCTCGCCCGAATTGCTGGGGCTGGACACGTTTGCCGACCTGGGCCGCCCGCGCGACCTGGCCAAGGTGTTCGACACGGTGGAATACACCAAGTGGCGCAGCTTCCGCGATTCGGAAGACTCGCGCTATGTCGGCCTGACCATGCCGCGCTTTCTGGGCCGCCTGCCGTACGACCCGAAAGAGGGCACCTCGGTCGAAGGCTTCAACTTCGTCGAAGACGTGGATGGCACCGACCATTCCAAGTACCTGTGGTGCAACGCCGCCTGGGCCTTCGGCGCGCGCCTGACCGCGGCATTTGCCGACTTCGGCTGGTGCGCGGCGATCCGCGGCGTGGAAGGCGGCGGCCTGGTCGAGAACCTGCCGACCCACACCTTCAAGACGGACGACGGCGAGATCGCGCTGAAGTGCCCGACCGAGATCGCCATCACCGACCGGCGCGAAAAGGAACTGAGCGACTTGGGCCTGATCCCGCTGGTGCACTGCAAGAATTCCGACTACGCCGCGTTCTTCGGCGCGCAGTCGGTGCAGAAGGCCAAGAAATACAACACCGACAGCGCCAACGCCAACGCGGTGCTGTCGGCGCAGTTGCAATACATCTTCTCCGTGTCGCGGGTGGCCCATTACCTGAAGGCCATGATGCGGGACAAGATCGGCAGTTTTGCGTCCGCGCAATCGGTCGAGAGCTTCCTGAATCGCTGGGTCTCGCAGTACGTGCTGCTGGACGACAACGCGAGCCAGGAGCAGAAAGCGCAGTTCCCCTTGCGTGAAGCCTCGGTGCAAGTGGCCGAAGTGCCGGGCCGTCCTGGCGTGTTCCGGGCCGTAGCGTTCTTGCGGCCTCATTTCCAACTCGACGAACTGTCGATTTCCCTGCGTCTGGTGGCGGAATTGCCCGCCCAAGCCCAGAAATCCTGATGCTCGTCTGCTACGCGGTTTTTAACTGGAGAGAACTTTAATGAAGGACATCTACGTCAAATTCGGCAATCCTGCGCTCAAGGGCGAGTCCCAGGACAAGGACCACCCGGACTGGATCGAAGTCGGTTCCTGGCGCCACGAGATCATTCAGCCGCGCTCGGCCACCGCTTCGACCTCGGGCGGCCATACCGCCGAGCGCACCGAGCACGGTGAAATGGTCTTCACCAAAGACCTGGACGTGGTCAGCCCGCTGCTGTATCAGCACGCCTCGGGCGGCACCACTTTTGACGAAGTGACCATCGATTTCCTGCGGGCCGACGGCGAGGGCAACCGCGTCAAGTACCTGGAAATCAAGCTCAAGTACGTGATCATCTCGCGCGTGGCGCCGGAAGTGGTCAGCGAAGGCCTGCCGCACGAATCGTTCTCGCTGAAGTACGCCGCCGTGCAGTGGAAGTACACGCAGCAGAAGGTGGGCGGCAACCAGGGCGGCAACGCCCAGGGCGCGTGGAGCCTGACCAAGAACGACAAGACCTACTCGGTCTGAACCCGACCGCGCGGCATGGCGAAGGCCGCGGCTCGTCCCCGGGCCGCGGTTTTCCGTAAAAGAGGTCCGTGATGAAGGGATTCGAACCCAGTCTGTTCGACAAGTTGTTCGACGGGGATGGTCCGGCGCCGCATGCGCTGCGGCGCCTGTCCGTCGAGGAAATCAAGGAAACCGTCGCGCGCGACATCGAGGCCCTGCTCAATACCCGCATGGTCTTTACCGAGGCGTCGCTCAAGCGCTATCCGAATTGCCAGCGGTCCATCCTGACCTATGGGCTGTCGGACTTTTCGGGGCTGAGCCTGGCCAGCCACTACGACCGGGAATTCATCTGCCGGTCGCTGGAGCAGGCGATTGCCCGGCATGAGCCTCGGTTGACGCACGTGCGGGTGGTGCTGCAGGTCGACAGCCGCGCGACATCGGTGCTGTATTTCGCGATTACCGCGATGCTGGACGTGGGCCCGGCCCACGAGCCGGTGACGTTCGACGCGACCTTGCAGCCATCGACGCTGCAGTATTCGGTCAGCAAGGGCTGGGCCAAGGCCGCGGCGGCCGCCTGACAACATCAACGCACGCGGGCGCCGGCGGCCAACCGTCGGCGAGGAAGGGAAAGATGGAAGAACTGCTGCCGTATTACGAACGCGAGCTGGGGTTCCTGCGCGGCTCGTCGCGCGATTTCGCCCAGCGCTATCCGAAGATCGCGGCGCGCCTGGGGCTGTCGGGGGAAACCTGCGAGGATCCGCACGTCGAACGGATGATCGAGTCCTTCGCGCTGCTGGGGGCGCGCATCAACAAGAAGCTGGACGACGACTATCCGGAATTCACGGAAGCGTTGTTCGAGGTGATGTACCCGCACTACCTGCGGCCGTTTCCGTCGTGTTCGATCGCCCAGTTCGACATGGGCGGGGTGGCGGCCCAACTGACCGCGCCAGTACGCCTGGCACGCGGCACCGAATTGAAATCCCACGCCGTGCGCGGCGTGGCTTGCCGTTTCCGCACGGCCTATGACGTGACGCTGGCGCCCGTGGCGATACGCCGCGCCGCGTTCGCGTCAACGGCCAACGCGCCGTCGTCCACGCAGCTGCCGCCGGGCGTGACCGGCCGCCTGTCGCTGACGCTGGCCTGCCTGGCCGAAACGCAAAGCTTTGCCACGCTGGCCACCGACCGGCTGCGTGTGTATCTGCATGGCGAGCCGTCGTTCGTGGCGGCGCTGCGCGATTGCCTGTTCCTGCGCACCGCGGCGGCCTACATCGAGACGCAGCCCGGCCGCTGGAGCCGCCTGCCCGAGGTGCCGCTGGCGCAGGTGGGCCTGGCCGAGGAAGACGCGCTGATCGATTTTCCGGCCAGCTCGCATCCGGCCTACCGGTTGTTGGCCGAGTATTTCGTGTTTTCCGAGAAATTCAATTTCGTCGACATCGACCTGGCGGCGCTGCGGCGCGCGGTGGGGCCGGTGCGCGAATTCACGCTGCACCTGCCGGTCAAGGGGCTGCGCGCCGATTCGAATACCGCGCGCCTGCTGGAATCGGCGTCGGCCGACAACTTCCGGCTGGGCTGCACGCCGGTGATCAATCTGTTCGACCAGCGCGCCGACCCGATCCGCGTGACGCATGCCGCCGCGTCGTACCCGGTGGTGGCCGATGCCCGCCGGGCCTACGGCTACGAGGTCTATTCCATCGACCGCGTGCGTCTGGTGCGGCAGAACGCGCAGGGCGATTCAGTGGTGGAATTCCGGCCGTTCTATTCGCTGCACCACGGCGAAACGCCCGAAGGCGCCAGCCATTACTGGACGGCCCGGCGCGACCCGATGGTGGCCGAGCGCAGCCCGGGCTACGAGATGGAGATGTCCATCGTGGACATCGACTTCAATCCGGCGCTGCCGCAGACCGAGACGCTGAGCCTGGAACTGACCTGCACCAACCGCGACCTGCCGTCGCACCTGGCGGTGGGCCAGCCGGGCGGCGACCTGTTCCTGGAAGGCGGCTCGGTGGCGCGCGAGATCCGCATGCTGCGCCGCCCGACCCACACGCACCGCTTCCAGCAGGGCCGCGCGGCGCACTGGCGGTTGATCTCGCACCTGGCGTTGAATCATCTGTCGCTGGTGCACAGCGGCTTGCCGGCGCTGAAGGAAACGCTGCGCCTGTATGACCTGTCGCACGCGGCGGTGGCGGCGCGCCAGATCGAAGGGCTGGTGGGGCTGGACTACAAGCCCGCCACCCACTGGATGCCGGGCGAGCCGTTCGCGACGTTTGTGCGCGGCATCGAGATCCGGCTGACGATCAACGAAGACAATTTCGTGGGCACCAGCCTGCATGCCTTCGTGGCGGTGATCAACCGCTTCTTTGGCCTTTATGTGCACGCCAACAGCTTTGTGCAGTTGGTGGTGCTGTCGCGCCGTGGCGCGGAAGAAATCCTACGGTGTCCTCCATGCAACGGCGACGCGATCCTAGCGTAATCGAATCGCTGCTGGCCGACCCGCAGCGCTTCAAGTTCTTCCAGGCCGTGCGGGTGCTGGAGCTTTGGTTTGCGCGCCAGGAAGGCACGCGCGCCAAGAATGCGGTCCCGACGCACCTGCGCTTCGTCAATTCGTCGTCGCTGGGCTTTCCCGCCAGCGAGATCGCGGGGTTGACCGCCTTTGACAAGAACGGCCAGGCCTTGCACGATGCCGACGCGCGCCTGGCGGCGCTGGCCGCGGGCACGCTGGGCCGGGTCGAGATCGAGCCGGCATTCTTCGGCTTGCTGGGCGGGCAGGGCGCCTTGCCGCTGCATTATTCCGAGATTCTGAGCCACCGCGAAAGCGCCACCCGCGACCGCGGCGCGCGCGCGTTCTTCGACATTTTCTCGAACCGGGCGGCGGCGCTGTTCTACGCCGCCTGGAAGAAGTACCGCATGCCGCTGCGGCACGAGACCGAACAGGACCACCACTACCTGCCGCTGCTGCTGGCGTTGGGCGGCGTGGGCCATCCGGCGCTGCGCGACCGCCTGCACGCGGGCGAAGGCCGCGTGTTCGACGAGTCGTTGGCGCACTATGCGGCGGCGGCGCGGCAGCGGCCGGTGTCGGCCGCCTATCTGCAACGGGTGCTGGGCGATTACTTCCAGGTGGCCCTGCGGGTCGAGCAGTTCGTGGGCCGCTGGTATCACGTGCCGCCCGAAAACCGCACCCAGCTGGGCCGGCCCGGCGCCGTGCTGGGCGTGTCGGCCATGGCGGGCGATCGCATTTGGCAGCGCGACCTGCGCATCCGGCTGTGGATCGGCCCGCTGTCCAAGTCGGCGTTCGCCGATTTCCTGCCCGGCGGCGCCCGCGCGCAGGCGCTGGAAAAGCTGCTGACGATGTTCGGCGGCCTGAGCTTCGAATACGAAGTGCGCCTGGTGATGGCCAAAGAGGACGTCGCCGGCAGCGCGCTGGGCGGCGATGCCGACAGCGGCGGCGCGCGCCTGGGCTGGAATTCCTTTCTTTGCACCGAACCGTCGGCGTCGGACCGTGACGACGCCAGCTACGAACTGCACACCATCCACTAAGAACAAGACAACCCAGAACATGGCCACTCCCCTGAAAACCCTGATCGGGAAACTGAACCAGACCTGCCGCCAGGCCGCCGAGCGCGCTGCCAGCCTGTGCATGGCGCAAGGCCACTACGAGGTAGACCTGGAACACCTGTTCCTGGCGCTCTTGGAAAAGCCGGCCAGCGACTTCAGCCTGGTGGCGCGCCGCAGCGGCATCGAGGCGGCCGTGCTGGAAGCCGATCTGAACGCCGAGATCCGCGGCTTCAAGAACGGCAACACCCGTACGCCGGTGTTTTCGCCGCACTTGCCGCGCCTGTTCGAACACGCCTGGCTGATCGCGTCGCTGGATACGCAGACGACCCGCATCCGCTCGGGCCATCTGCTGCTGGCGCTGCTGACCGAACCCGACCTGGCCGCGTTGGCGCGGCGCGGTTCGCGCTTGTTCGAATCGTTCCGGCTGCAAGAGCTGAAACATGACTTCGCGGCATTGACCGAAGGATCGGAAGAAGCCGGCCAGTCGGTGGCGCTGGGCGACGGCGCCGCGCAAGGTGACGCCGCCGCGCCCGCCGCGGGCCTGTCCAAGACGCCCGCGCTGGACCAGTACACCACCAACCTGACCGAGCGCGCCCGCGAAGGCAAGATCGATCCGGTGATCGGCCGCGATGCCGAAATTCGCCAGATGATCGACATCCTGACGCGGCGGCGCCAGAACAACCCCATCCTGACCGGCGAGGCCGGCGTGGGCAAGACCGCGGTGGTCGAAGGCCTGGCGCTGCGCATCGTGGCCGGCGACGTGCCGCCGGCCCTGGCGGGCGTGGCGTTGCGCACGCTGGACATGGGCTTGCTGCAGGCCGGCGCCAGTGTCAAGGGCGAGTTCGAGAACCGGTTGAAAAGCGTGATCGACGAGGTCAAGCAAAGCCCCACGCCCATCATCCTGTTCATCGACGAAGCCCACACCATGATCGGCGCGGGCGGGCAGGCGGGGCAGAACGACGCGGCCAACCTGCTCAAGCCGGCGCTGGCGCGCGGCGAATTGCGCACCATCGCGGCGACCACCTGGAGCGAATACAAGAAGTACTTCGAGAAAGACGCGGCCCTGGCGCGACGCTTTCAGGTCGTGAAAGTGGAAGAACCCAGCGAAGCCCTGGCCGCCAGCATGCTGCGCGGCATGGCGCCGCTGATGGAACAACATTTCGGCGTGCGCATCCTGGACGAGGCCATCGTGGCTGCGGCCCGGCTGTCGCACCGCTACATCAGCGGGCGGCAGTTGCCCGACAAGGCGGTGGGCGTGCTGGATACGGCCTGCGCCCGGGTGGCGCTGGGCCGCAGCGCCACGCCTGCCCTGATCGACGACGCGCGACATCGCCTGGCCCGCCAGGAGACCGAGCGCGCCGCGCTGCGCCGCGAGGCCGCCGCCGGCGCCGCGCAATCGGCCCGCCTGCGCGAGCTGGACGAGGAAATGGACGCCACGCGCCAGGAACTGACGGCTGCCGAGGCGCGCCTGGCCCAGGAAAGCGAGCTGGTGCGCCAGATTCACGCGCTGCGCGAAGAACTGGAAGCCGCCGGCCAGGAACCCGAGCCCGAGACCGCTGGCAAGCGCCGCGGCAGCAAGGCCGCGGAACCCACGCCCGCCCAGGCGCAACTGGCCGAATTGCAGCAGCAGTTGCGCGCCTTGCAGGGCGAGGCGCCGCTGGTGCCGGCCTATGTGGATGCGCAGGTGATTGCCGAGATCGTCTCGGCCTGGACGGGCATTCCGCTGGGCCGCATGGTCAATGACGAAATCCGTACGGTGCTGGAATTGCAGCCGCTGCTGGCCGAACGCGTGATCGGCCAGGACCATGCGCTGCATGCCATTGCCCAACGCGTGCGCACCGCGCGCGCCGGCCTGGAAGACCCGAACAAGCCCAAGGGCGTATTCCTGTTCGTCGGCCCGTCCGGCGTGGGCAAGACCGAGACCGCGCTGGCCGTGGCCGACATTCTGTATGGCGGCGAGCGCAAGCTGGTCACCATCAACATGAGCGAATACCAGGAGGCCCACAGCGTGTCGGGCCTGAAAGGGTCGCCGCCCGGCTATGTGGGTTACGGCGAAGGCGGCGTGCTGACCGAGGCCGTGCGGCGCCAGCCGTATAGCGTGGTGCTGCTGGACGAAATCGAAAAGGCGCATCCCGACGTGCTGGAGCTTTTCTTCCAGGTCTTCGACAAGGGCGTGATGGACGATGCCGAAGGGCGCGAGATCGACTTTCGCAATACGCTCATCATCCTGACGTCCAACGTCGGTTCGTCGGCCATCATGCAGGCCTGCCTGAACCAGGCCGCGGACGAACGCCCGGACCCCGAGGCCTTGCAGGAACTGCTGGCCCCGCAGCTGTACAAGGCCTTCAAGCCCGCTTTCCTGGGCCGTATGAAGACCATTGCCTACTACCCGGTGGATGACGACGCGCTGGCGCGCATCATCGGCTTGAAGCTGGGCCGCATTGCCGAACGCGTGCAGGCCAACCACCGCGCGGTGTTCGACTGGGACGAGGCGCTGGTCGAGGCCGTGCTGGCGCGCTGCACCGAAGTGGATACCGGTGCGCGCAACGTCGACCACATCTTGAACGGCACGCTGTTGCCGCAGATCGCCGAACAGGTGCTGGGCCGCATGGCGCAGGGCGAAGCGATCGCGCGCATCCGGGTGACTGCCGGCAAGAACGGCGACTTCCGTTACCGCCTGACCTGAGCCGGAGCCGATCATGCCCCAGGATGCTTCCGGACTTTCCCGCCTGTCGACCGCCGGTATCGCGCAGGCCAACCGCCTGCTGGACCTGCGCACGCCGCTGGGCGAGAACCGCCTGGTGGCCGAGACCTTGTCGGCCACCGAACAGCTGAGCGGCGGCGCCTGCCGGCTGGAAATCACCGCGCTGTCGGACGACGCGCATATTCCGTTGAAGGCCTTGCTGGGCCAGCCGGTCACGCTCCGCCTGCAGACGGCGCTGGACCGCGAGCAGCCGCGCCTGTGGCACGGCCATGCCACGGGGGCGCGCTTTCTGGGCGCCAATGGCGGCCTGGCGCGTTACGGCCTGACCGTTGAGCCGTGGCTGGCGTTTCTGCGCGCGCGGCGCGACAGCTTTGCCTACCAGGACAAGACGGTGATCGATATCGTCGAAAGCATTTTCGGCGACTACAAGGGCCAGGGCACGCTGGCGCCGCAGTGGCGCTGGGACGTAGAGGACCGCGCCACCTACGCCAAGCGCAGCCTGACCATCCAGTACCGCGAGACCGACTACGCCTTCGTCGAACGCCTGCTGGCCGAAGAAGGGCTGTTCTATTGGGTCGAGCATGCGGACGACGGCCATACCCTGGTCATCGCCGACCACAACGGCGCCTTCAAGCCCGGCCCGCAGGCCAGCGTGCGCTTTGCCCGCGCCGACGTGACCGAAACCGAAGACAGCATCCAGCGCTGGAGCCCGCGCCAGCGCTGGCAGACCAATGCCGTACGCATGGCCAGCTGGGACTACCGCAGCGCCCAGTCGCGGCCCGTGTCGGCTCAGGCCGACGCCGGCAAGCTGGCCAACGCCGTGGACCTGATCAGCGATGATTATCCGGGCCAATATGCCTACGAAGACAGCGCGCAGGGCGAACGCCTGGCGCACAACGCGCTGGCCGCGCTGCGCGTGCGCCAGCAAAGCGTGGAAGGCGCCGGCACCGTGCGCACGCTGGCGCCGGGGCAGCGTTTCGAGCTGACCGGCCACTACCAGCAGGGCGGTCCGTCCGCGTTCGTGGTGATTGCGATGACGCACCAGGCGCGCAACAACTTCGACGCGGACCTGGGCCGCGCGGTGAGCGAGGCCTTGGGCGGCAGCGACGACGAAGAGGCCGATTTCTACCGCAACACCTTTACCTGCATCGGCAGCGACACCGAATTTCGCCCGGCGACGCAGGACGGCCATGGCGTGCGGCTGCATCCGCGTCCCACCGTGTTCGGCGCCCAGACGGCGCTGGTGGTGGGGGCCGAAGAACCCGTGCACACCGACCGCGATCACCGCATCAAGGTGCAGTTCCACTGGCAGCGCGGCAAGGCCTCCAGCAGCCGGCTGGCGCATCCGTCGGGTGACGAGAACGCGCTGGCCAAGGACGAACTGGGCGCCTGGGTGCGCGTGGCCGAGCCGGTGGCCGGCGGCGATTGGGGCGGCCATTTCGTGCCGCGCGTCGGCCAGGAAGTGCTGGTGGAATTTCTGCACGGCGACATCGACCGCCCGGTGGTGGTGGGCGCGCTGTACAACGGCGAGGGCGCCGAAGACGCCTCGCACAACCAGGTGCAGGCGGGCGGGGCCAACGCCACCGGCAACGCGCCGGCCTGGTTCGCGGGCGGTAGCGACGGCCATGCCCACAATGCGGTGATGTCCGGCTTCAAGACCCAGGCGCTGTCGACCAGCGGCGCGGGCACGGGCGGCTACAACCAGCTGGTGCAGGACGACACGCCCGGCCAGTCGCGCCTGACGGCATCCACCACGCAGGCCGATTCCCGCCTGAACCTGGGGCACGTCAAGCAGCAGCGCGACAACGAACGCCTGGAAGACCTGGGTCATGGCGCCGAGCTGTCGACCAAGGAAGCCGTGGCGCTGCGCGGCGGGCAAGGCTTGCTGATCAGCGCCGACCTGCGCGAGAACGCCGACGGCGCGCTGCTGGACAGCGCCGAAGCCGCCAAGCAGATCGATGCCGCGCTGGAATCGGCCAAGGAACTGGGCGACATCGCCATCAAGCAGAAGGCCATTCTGGATGGCGACCCGCAGGCGTTGCCGGTGCATGAAGGCCTGGCGCACGTGCGCGACGTGGTCGAGGCCACGCAGGATGATGCGGCCGCGCAGGGCGGCGCGATCAAGGTGGCGGCCTACAGCGAGCCGCACATCCAGGTCAGCGCGCCCAGCGGCATCGGGCAATACACGCCCGGCAACGCATTCGTGGTGGCGGGCGGCACGCTGGCGCAGGTGGCGCCGGACGTGAACTGGGTCAGCAGCGCCCATCTGGCGGTGGGAGTGGCGGCCGGCGTGGTGCTGTTCACCCTGGGCCAGGAAGCGGGCGGCAGCCGCGCCGTGCAGGACCGCGGCCTGCGGCTGCATGCGGCCGGCGGCAAGCTGCGCCTGCACAGCCAGGGCGCCAAGATGACCTTGACGGCCGAGAAGGCCGTGACCTTTGCCTCGGCCAGCGCGGCCGTGATGGTGCAGGCCAAGGAACGCGTGCTGGCCACGGCCGGCGGTGCCTATGTGCGGCTGGAAGGCGGCGGCATCCAGCTGCATGCGCCCGGCAAGGTCGAACTGAAGGCGGGCGCGCACAGCTGGGTAGGGCCGCAGACCTCGCAGGCAAACCTGGCTTTCAACGAAGCCAGCCCCTTGTGCGAAGCGCGCGTGCGCGGCGCGGCCCAGCAGGGCGGCGCCGTGGTGCCGCTGGGCTAGGCCGGCTCGACATGGAAGGCGGCATGCTCCAATACCAGACTTTTAGCACCTATGGCTGCGGCCTGATCCAGGATGAACAGACGCGCGGCGTGCCGCCGCTGGCGGCCGCCCAGGCCCAGGCGCTGGTGCCGCCCGCGCTGCGGAAAATGCCCGGGTTGATGCCCCGGCTGCTGGATCTGTCTGCCCTGGATGCAGCCGGCAAGACGCAGGTGCTGGCCAGCCTGAACCAGGCGGCGCATGATGGCGAAGATCTGTGGCTGGCGCTGCTGCTGCAGTCCGAACGGCCGGCCGATGCGGTCGCGGCGCATTGCCGCTCGCGCATGATCGTCGACATCGCGGGGCAGGGGCCGTGTTTTTTCCGGTTCTTCGATCCGCGGGTGCTGGTGCAACTGTCGTGGCTGTTGGACCCCGGCCAACTGGCCTGGCTGTGCGGCCCGGTGCAGCGCTTTCGGTTTCACCTGGATGGCGAGTGGCACGCGCTGGACCGGCCCGACGTGGACCCGGCGCCGCGCCTGCGGCTGACGGCGGAGCAGTCGTTCGCGTTGACCCAGATGCAGCCCTTGAATGAAGTGCTGTCCGGCCTGGACAGCCTGGCGCCCGATGGGCGAATAGCCCTGGGCAAGACCGTGATGGACCACTTCCGCACCGCCCGCGAACTGGGCCTGGCGACGGCCCAGGAGCGCAAGGCCTTTGCCCGGCATGGCCTTCAGGTGCACCCCGCCTTCCATCGCCACGAGCGGGTGCGCGAGTGCCTGGCGGCGATGCAGCCGGATGACGACTACCCCTACCTTGCCGCGATCCAGGACCTGTCGGATGACGACTGGGCCCGCGTGCGCACGGAGCTGGAACGAACTGGAGAACCCGATGGCCGATGATGTGAAGAACTGCGGAAAGAAGCGTTCGTCGATCGATTGCGAGGAAGATTGCCCGTTTCACCGGATCGGCCTGCCCATCATGCCGCTGCGCTATGCGGTGTTGAAAAGCCAGGACCCGTCCCCGGCGCTGGCAGGCGACCTGAACATGCCGCAACTGGCCGAACGGCCCCTGGGCGACAGCGCCCGCTATGGCGTGCGCCTGCTGCGCCCCGGCTATCTGTACGTGTATGACGAAGCGCGATCGGACCTGAAGGGCTATTACGTCAACGAGAACGGCACGCTGTACAACTTCGACATCGACAAGCCGGTTGAGAACTGCGACCGCACCTTCACCTGCACGATGGACCACGAGGCCAAGGCCTCGCTGCTGACCATACCCAACGCGCGCAAGGCGACGTTCGTGTGGCTGACGTTTTCGGACGTGCAATGGACCAAGGACGTGTGCAAGGCCCACAAGGGCCGGCGCGGTGCGGACATGCGCGAGCGGCACATGTTCAAGTTCGACGTGCAGGCGTGGCTGTCCAGCGGCAAGCACGCCAACGCCAAGAGCATCAAGACCCTGAAGGACACCGCCGCCGAGTACGTGGTGCATCGCAAGCGCGACCTCGACCTTTACCAGAAGCAGCAGATGCTGGGCTGGAGCACCGTCGGCTATTACGACGTGAAGGGCTGGATGGGCGAGATGATCGAGAACGCCGCCGAGGCGTTCCTGCCCGGCAAGGGGCTGATGCTGGCGCTGCCGGACAGCACCGGCATCCTGCAGGACCTGGCGCGGCTGATGCGCCTGCGCTTTGACGATTTCGTCTCGAACAAGGAAGACCTGCGTCCGCTGACGGTATCGAAGTCCATCGAGTCGGTCAGCGAGATCATCATGCAGGCCGCCGAAAACGATCTGCTGCGCGACCGTGCCAAGGATGCGTCCAATTATTCGGTCTATGGCACCACCAGCCCGAACATGGCGGGCCCCGGGGGCGGCGGCAGCGCCGGCGGCATGGCAATCGGCCAGCTGGTGCTGGACATGATCAACCCGGACCGCCAGAAAGAGCGCATGGCCGAGGCCGAGAACTACCGCCACCCGACCGAACAAGAGCGCCGGACGGTGCGCTGGGACGCCTGGAAGAAGTACTTCGACAACTACGACGAGAACGCACGCCGGGCATGGCAGAAGGATTTCGACGAGCGCCTGGCCAAATTCGACGCCGCCACCATCGTGCCGATGGCGAAGGCGCACGTGGCCTGGATCACCTGCGGCGATACGCTCAATGGGTTCGAGTGCAACTACGACGTCAACAGCGCGGACAGCGGCGAGGTTTTCCAGACCATTTTTTCTTTGTGCATCGACGGCACCCAGGACAAGCGCGTCTGCTTCAAGCAGTATGCCGAATGGCTGCAAGGCGATCCCGAAGACACGCGCAATCTGCTCTTGCGCGCCATGTTCCACAACCAGGATTTCGTGGTCAAGAAGGTGGTCGAGGCGCACGAGGCCGCCCTGGACTGGAAGGCCATTCCCTGGGGTAACCTGCACGAGGCCTACAAGACCGGCCTGAAGGTGCTGAGTGAAGGCCAGATGGACAAGACGGCGCGCCTGCTTGAACAGATCATGGGGCCGGTGGTGCAGGTGCTTCGCGGTGGCGTGGACAGCAGCGTGGCCCGCAAGCTGGCGATGTACCTGGGGCTGCTGTCGCGGCACGATGTGGTGATTGTCGAAGTCGAGGGCGGCAAGAAGACCTTCCGCGCCGCGCTGATCCGCGAACTCATGCGCCAGCATGGCGGCCAGGTGAACATGCGGCAGATGGAGCGCGCCGTGGCCGACGAATTGCGGCGGCTGGAGGTGCGCGGCGAACAGCTGGAAGGCACCGACAAGAAGCGCTGGTTCATGCTGGTGGACAGGGAAGCGGCGGCCAGCGTGCCCCGGGACGGCCGACCTGCCGACCGGGCCCGCCTGTTGGCGCAGACGTCCATGACAATGGAGGAATACGAGGCCCGCGAACTGTCGCGCTGGCGCACGACGATCAACACGGATGTGCGGGTCGGCGTCGTCAGCTGCCTGTTCCAGACCGTGGCCGTCTACAAGCTCTGGAGCGATCTGGAATCGGCCATGCCGCACGAACGCACCGATGCAAGCTGGAAGTTCGTGATTGGCATCGCATCGGCCGGCGGGTCGGTGGCAGAGGTATTGGGCGTGGCGCTGAAGGGCCGGATGGCCGCCGGCATGCGCTTGGGGATGGGCCTGGGGCTCGAATCCACGGCGTCGCTGCTGATGCGCTGGGGGAGCCGGACGGGCGTCGTGACCGGGGTTCTCATGGCCGCCTTCGACGTGAAATCCGGCGTGGATCAGATCACGATCGAGAAGAACGGCTGGATGGGCGGCCTGTACCTGGCCTCGGGGGGGCTGAGCCTGATTGTCGTGGGCGCGTTCGCCATGTCGTGGACCGTTGTGGGGCTGATCGCCGCTGTCCTGCTGATCGTCGTGGCGGTGCTGATCGAGAAATACAAAGGCAACAAGATCGATGAATGGCTCAAGCGGTGCCTGTGGGGCAAGCTGCAGGGGCAGTCCGGCGCCGATTATTACTATGGAGTACAACAAGAAGTGAACAGCCTGCGCGTGGCACTGGGAGGGGAGTGATGGACTTCACGGGGTTGCTGTCCCGGTTTCCCAACAACCGTCCCCTGACTGAATTCGACCGCGAACACCGGCTGCTGCAGAAAAAGCGCCTGGACGTCCCGCTGCTGGCCCAGCTTTGCGTGGTGAAGATGAATTCCAACAGCCTGCTGTCGGTGGACCGCTGGTTTGGGTGGCGCGGCTTCGTGGCCCTGCTCGGGGCAGTGGGCGTGGCCTTCGGCATTGGCGTCATCCTGAAGTTGGCCTGGATTCTGGTGGTGGACGACCTGCCCAACGAGAACGGCCTCTGGGAAGCGGTTTTCTTCGGCATGGCGATGTTCGCGGTGGTGGGCGCCCTGGGGGCCTGGGTCGCCTGCAAAGAGATGTTCCGCTGGACTTACTACCCCATCGCGCTGGACCGAAAGCGCCGCCTGGTGCATGTGTTTCGGCTGGACGGTACCGTGCTGACCGCGCCCTGGGACAAGATCTACTTCACGCTGGGCCGCAGCAAAGCCACGTTCGGCATGCGCAATTGGGATATCCGCGGGCTGATCCTGGACCCGGACGGCGTCACCGTGAAGGAGACGTTTTCGTTCTGCATCGCCACCAGCCGCGTCGAAAACGCCTATTCCCACTGGGAATTCCTGCGCCGCTACATGGAAGAAGGGCCGCAGGCGGTGCTGGACGCCGTGTTGTATTGCATGCCCGTGGACGGCAAGCGCGAGAGCTTCGCTTTCGGCAAGGAACGCATCTTCGCCAACGATGCCCAGACGCCTGGCCTGATGTACGTGCTCGCGGCCCCCTTCAACTACCTGCACGCCATCATGCGCTGGGTGGTGGTGCACACCAGCAAGATACCGGCGTTTCCGCCCGAGATCGAGGCGACGCTGCAGCCCGAACCGAGCGATCCATACGTGCGGGATGCCTCGATGAACCCGGAAGACCTGCGTTAATTAAACCCGGGTAATATTGACGGATTAATTTAATCCGGGTAAAAATGCGTCCTGCGAGTTATCGCAACAAAGGACGCAACCATGAGCACATTTGATCTGAACACCGGCGCCACCGCGGCGCTGGCCCATGAAACCGATCTGACGGACCTGCCGGTGGACGGTGAACTGCCGCCCGGGCTGGACGGCGTACTGGTCCGCAATGGCCCCAATCCGCTGGGCGGGCGCTTCGAGGGCAACGACGTGCTGTCGTGGTGGCCCCAGCCGGCGATGCTGCACGCCATTGAATTGCGCGATGGCCGGGCGATCGGCTACCGCAACCGCTGGGCCCGCACCCGCACCTGGGCGCGTGTACATGCGCCAGAGCAGGCGGACGCCTTGCCGGACACCAACCCCAACGTGAACGTGCTGCGCCATGCCGGTGAAACCCTGGCGCTGGCCGAGGGCGGGGCGCCCCTGGTGATGACCGCCGGGCTGGATTTCGGCGGCGCCAGCCAGCGCCATCCCGGCCTGGCGGCGGGCATGACGGCGCATCCGAAGGCAGACCCCGAGACCGGCGAATTGATCAGTTTCCGCGCCCATTGGGAACGCCCGTGGTTGCGCTATGGCGTGACGGGCGCCGACGGCCAGCCCCGGGTGGACCAGCTGATCGAGGTGCCGGGGCCGTCGATGATGCACGACATCGCGATCACGGCGCGCTACAGCATCCTGCTGGACCTGAACGTGGCGTACGACTTTTCCATGCTGCAACGCGGCTACCGCATGCCGCTGCGCTGGCATGACGAGCGCCAGTCGCGGCTGGGGGTGATTCCGCGCCACGGCGGGCCGGTGCGCTGGTTCGAGGTGGCGCCGTGTTTCATCCAGCACGTGGTGAATGCGTACGACGCGGACGACACGACGGTGGTGCTGGACGTGGTGCGCTATCCGGAATACCTGCGGCTGTCGGGCAGCGGCGCGGGCTTTGAAGACAACCCGCTGGGGGTACTGTGGCGCTACGAGATCGACCTGGCGCGCGGCAAGGTCAGCGAGCGTGGGCTGGACGAAGCCGGCATCGAGCTGCCGCGCATCAATGAGGGCAGGACGGGGCGGCCCTACCGCTACGCCTATGCGGTGCAGCAGCCGACCAACCAGGAAATGCGCGGCGTGGTGCGCTACGACCTGGCCACGGGGGCGACGCAGCAATATCGGGTGGCGCCGGGCGACCAGAACAGCGAACCGGTGTTCGTGCCGCGCCCCGGCGCGCGGGACGAAGACGATGGCTGGGTGCTGGTGTGCGTGTACCGCCAGGCCAGCGACACCAGCGACGTGGTGGTGCTGGACGGGCGCGATCTGCAAGCCGGGCCGCTCGCGACGGTGCGCTTGCCCGGCCGGATTCCCGCCGGGTTCCATGGCGCCTGGTTGCCCAGGGAAGCGGCTTAGGACTCTTTCGGGTTGAAGGCAGTGACG
Organism: Achromobacter sp. DH1f; assembly: GCF_000633435.1. Classification (NCBI taxonomy): domain Bacteria; kingdom Pseudomonadati; phylum Pseudomonadota; class Betaproteobacteria; order Burkholderiales; family Alcaligenaceae; genus Achromobacter; species Achromobacter sp. DH1f. The sequence continues at coordinate 31,761 of NZ_AYMF01000051.1, forward strand.
CCTGGCTCGGCAAGCGGCCGCCGGGCCAGGCCGCTGCCGTCAGCGCGCCTTGGACCGGCTGGTCTTCTTGGCGGCGCGCGGCGCGTCTTTGACCGGCGCGGGGGCGGCCGCCGCCGTGACCTGTTCCATCCAGGTCAGGCTCTCGGTGTACGCCACGAACTGCTGCAGGTAGCCGGGCGACAGCTCGCGCATCAGCGACAGGGCGCGGTGCACCAGCTGGTTCGAATTGAGCGGTCCGGCGTTCTTGTGCACCTGTTCCTGCGACTGGCGCACCTGCCGGTCGGCGCTCAGGCCCGACCAGACTTCGCGAAAGTAATCCAGCGCGGGCAGGTCGGGGTAGGCGTCGCGGCGCGTTTGCGCGGCGGCGGCATCGGAGTCGTCGCCGGGTTCGCCGGGGTAGGCCAGAAAGGCGGCCAGCTCGGCCAGGGGGCCGCGCGCGCGCGGGGTCGCCTGGGCTTGAGGGGCGGCCTGAGCTTGTGGGACGGCCTGATTAGGGTCTGCCAGATGTGGGGCAGCCTGATGTGGGGTTGCCAACTGAGGCAGGCGGCCGGCGTAGGCCTGCATCAACTGCGCCAGCCGTTCATCCAGCCGTTGCCGCACGGCGCCGTGCTGGTCGGCCGCGCGGCGCGCCAGGGCCTCGATGACGTGAAACGCGATCGGGTCCAGGCGGTCGTCGCCGCGCTCGCGCCAGGCGTGCAGCGTGGCGTCCGGCCGTGCGCCGATGTCCGTGGCGGGGTCCGCCAAAGACGCCTGCGCCGGGCCCAGGCTGCCGTCACTGGCCACGCGGCGGCTCCTCGCCGTTGGACGGCTTGGGGATGGGGGTGATCTCGACCCGGCGGTTCTTGGCGCGGCCGTCTTCGTCGGCGTTGGACGCCACCGGTTGTTCCGAGCCGAACGCGGCCGCAAACACGGACGCCGACGGCACGCCTTCGTCGATCAGGGCGCGCGTGACGGTCAGCGCGCGCTGGGCCGAGAGGTCCCAGTTGTCGGCGAAACGGCGGTTGCCTTCGCGCACCTGCTGGTCGTCGGTGTAGCCGCTGACCATCAGGATTTCGTTGTTGGCCTTCAGGTAGGCCGACAGCGGTTCGATCAGGCTTTTCAGGACGTCGCGGCCCTCGGGCTGCAATTGGTCGGAATTCAACGCGAACAGCACGCTGCCGCTGATGCCGATGCGGCCGTTGATGAGCGTCACGCGGCCGGCGGCCAGCGGTGCGGCCAGGGCCTGTTCCAGCGTCTGGCGGCGCTGGGTTTCTTCCTGGCGCTGCTTGACCTCTTGTTCGAGCTGGGTGGACAGCTCGAGCTGCACGGCCACCACGCTGACCAGGATCAGGACGAACGCGCCCAGCAGCACCGACATCAGGTCGCCGAACACGGCCCAGGTCGGCACGGCGGGTTCGACGCCGCCGTCGATGTCTTCGCCCGCGCTCATGCGGCTTCTGCGCCGGCGGCGGCGCGTTGGGTGGCCAGCTGGCGCAGGTTTTCAACGATCTGCTTCTGCGACTGGGTGCTCAGGTCCACGACCTCGCGCGCTTGCGCGACGTAGTAGGCCAGTTGCTCGTCGCCGCGGGCAATGGACTTGTCCAGCGCGGCCTCGATGCGTTGCAGGTGTGCCACCAGCGAGTCGTTGGACTCGCCGAACAGGCGCACGGCGGCGCCGAAGGCATCGCCCAGGCTGGCCACTTCGATGGCGCTGCTGGCGACCTGGTCGGCCACGTCGGTCAGGCGGCCGGCTTCGGCGTCGACCTTGTCGGTGAACTGCGTGCCCACGCGGTCCAGCAGGTCGGCAGACGACGACACCAGCGCGTCCACGGCGGTGCGCTGTTCGCTGGAGGCGTGGTTGACGGCGTCCAGCAGCGTGGCCAGCGTATCCAGCAGGCGGTTGCGTTCTTCCAGCATGGCGTTGTCGTAGGCCAGGCTGTCCGACAGCTTCTGGCGCAGTTCGCCGATGACTTCGGCGGCAGCGCGCGGCGCTTCCGAGGCGGCTTGCACCAGGTGGCTGATTTCGGCAATGGTGCCGTTGGCGTGGGCTTCGGTCTGGGCGGCGATGCTGTCGGCGGTCTGGGCCAGCGTGGCGCAGATCTCCTGTTGCAGGCTGGCGCTGCGGGCGCCGGCCTGTTCCCATTCCTGGCGCAGCGCGTCGGCCATCGCGCCCAGCTTGTCGGTCCACGCGGCCAGGCGCGCCTGGTCTTGCGTGGCCAGCTCGGCCTGCAAGCCGGCGTGCGATTGGCCCAGCGTCTGCAGCAGCGAGGCCGAGTGCTGCTCGAAGGCGGCGGAGGCGGTGGTCAGGGCTTGCTGGTTGTCGCTGGCCAGTTTCTCGTTGGTCAGTTCCTGGCGTACCTGGGCCTCGGTCCAGGCGTCGGTCACGCGGGCGGCGGCCGTTTCCAGGCGGGTCGACACGTCTTGCAGCAGGGCGGCCTGGGCCTGGGTCTGCGCGGTCAGGTCTTGCGTGGTCTGGGTCAGCAACTGGCCCAGTTCCTGGTGGCGGGCGGCGGTCTGCGCGCCGGCCTCGCGCCATTCGTGGCCCAGCTTGGCGGCCAGTTCGCCCAGCGAGTCGTTCCAGGCGGCCAGGCGTTGTTCGTCGCGCGCGGCCAGGGCGGCTTGCAGGTCGGCCTGCGATTGGTCCAGCGTGCGCAAGAGCGACGCCGAATGCGTTTCGAAGGCAGCCGCGGCGGTGGCCAGGGCTTGCTGGTTGTCGCTGGCCAGTTTCTCGTTGGTCAGTTCCTGGCGTACCTGGGCGTCGGTCCAGGCCTGCGTCACGCCGCCGGCCGCCGATTCGATGCGGGCGGCCACGCTGTCGAGCAGGGCGGCTTGCGCTTCGCTGCGGGCGGCGAGGTCTTGCGTGGTTTGCGCCAGGGCCTGGCTGATCTCGTGCTGGCGCGCGGCGGCTTGCGTGCCGGCCTGTTCCCATTCGCGGCCCAGCTTGTCGGCCACGGCGCCCAGCGTACCGGCCCAGGCGGCCAGGCGCTGCTCATCGCGCGAGGCCAGGGCGGCCTGCAGGTCGGCGTGTGATTGATCCAGCGTGCGCAGGAGCGACGCGGCATGCGTTTCGAAGGTGGCCGCGGCGGCCGCCAGGGCCTGGCGATTGTCGTCGGCCAGCTTGTCGCTGGCTTCGCCCTGGCGCGCCAGCGCCTCGTGCCACTGGGCCGAGACATTGCCGGCGGCGGTTTCCAGGCGGGCGGACACGGTGTCCAGCAGGCCGGCCTGGGTTTGCGCGTGGGCCGTCAGGTCCTGCGCGGTGCGGGCCAGCGCCAGGCTGATTTCCTGCTGGCGGTCGGCGGCCTGGGCGCCCGCGGCCTGCCATTCCTGGCGCAGCGTGGCGGACATGGCGCCCAGCGTTTCGGTCCAGGCGGCCAGGCGTTGCTGGTCGCGCGAGGCCAGTTCGGATTGCAGGGCGGTGTGCGACTGGTTCAGCGTGCGCAGCAGCGACGCCGAATGCTGTTCGAAGCTGGCGGCCGCGGCCGTCAGCGCCTGCAGGTTCTCGCCGGCCAGCTTTTCGCTGGCCTGTTCCTGGCGCGTCAGCGCCGTGTGCCAGGCGTCGGACATGGTGCCCGACGAGGCTTCCAGGCGCGTGGACACGCCATCGAGCAGGGCGGCCGAGCGTTGTTCGAAGGTCTGGGCAAAGCGGTCCAGCGAATCGCGCAGGTCCTGCGCCAGGGTTTCGCTGGCGGCCTGCTGGCCGGCCAGGGCCTGGTTCCAGATGCCGGCGACGTTGGCCGTGGCCGCTTGCAGGCCGGTGGTCAGGCCGTCGAGCTGGCGCTGCACCGCATCGGTCACCGCGCCGTGCAGCGTGGCGGTTTCGCGCGACAGGCCGGCCAGGGTGGCCTGCACGGCGGGCTGCAGCGCCTCGCCAGCCGAGCGGGCGCTTTCGGCCACGCTTTCCTTCATCGACTGTTCCATCACGGCGGCCAGGCGCGCATAGGCGGCTTCGGCCTTGCCCTGAAACGCGTCCTGGCTGGCAAGCTGGCGTTCGTTCAGCGACTGGCTCTGCTGTTCCATGTTGCGCATCATGGCGTCCAGGCGGTCGACCAGCGTGGGCATGGCTTCGGCCTGCCGTTGCAGCACTTCGGCCTGGCGTTGCAGCAGCTTGAAGCTTTCTTCGCGCTGGTGCTGCTGGGTGTAGATGCGCAGCGTGGTGGCGGCCTTGCTGTCCAGCAGTTGCGCGGCCTGGATGCGGTCGCGGCGGCTCAGTGCGGCCAGCAAGCCCAGCATGGCCGAGGTGGCGACGCCCGCGATCGAGGTGCCGAAGGCAAAGCCCAGGCCCTTCACGGGGGCGGCCAGCGACGCGCGGATGGCGGCCAGGTCGGTCGCGCTTTCCAGCGCCGTGCCGGTGCCGCGCAGCGTCACCACCATGCCCAGGAAGGTGCCCAGCATGCCCAGCAGCACCAGCAGGCCAACCAGATAGGGCGCCAGCGCCGGGCCGGGCAGGCCCACGCGTTCGCCTTCGATGCGCAGGCGGGTGGCGCTGCGCAGGCTGGGGTGCAGGGTGTCGAGCCAGGCGCCCAGGCTGGCGGGCGGCTGCGACAGGCCGCTGGCCGCGCGTCTGAGCGATGCCGTGGCCTGCTGGTAGCGCAGCAGTTCAAGCGCGCCGGCAAGGTAGCAGGCACAGATCAGCAGGGTGACCGCCAGCGCCAGGGGATTGGTGCCCGCGTAGCCGGCGCCGATCCAGCCGGCCACGGCCAGGCCGCTGAGGAAAACAACGATATTGATCAGATACTTGGACATAGTGTCCCGGTTAGCTGGCGCGAAGGGCCGCAAGCAGCCCTTCCACCGGTTGTAAACGAACATCCAATTCGGCCAGCAGCACGCTGCGCATGTCTTTGCGGAACGTCTCCAGCCAGGCGCCCGGCGTGGGCGCCGTTAAAGTGGCTTGCGGGGGCGTCCCCGCGGGTTCTGTGTCGGCCTCGCCTGTCGGGGCGTCGGCCTGCGCCGCGACGTCGTCCAGCGCCGCTTTCTCGGCCAGCCGCAGCCGGTCGAAATGCCCCTGCAGCAGCTTCGGAATGGCGCCCAGCAGCGTGCGTTCGCGCGGCAGCAGGGCGCGGTCCATGATGGCGTCTACCACCGCCAGCCGCGTCATGTCGGGCGTTTTGGCCGCGACCATGCCGCGCAGGCGGCTGCGCAGGTTACCGATGCTGGTTTCCATCGTGTGCTGCAACGACAGATAGCGCTGACGGAAATTCGCGTAATCGGCGTCATCCGCTTGCAGGGCGGCGGCGGCCTTGGCCGGCATCTGCCCTGGCATCACGCGTTTGGCGGCCGTGGCCGCGGTATCGCTGGCGATGGCATCGGCCAGCGTGGTCCGGACACGTTCGCATTCGCGCTCTTCCTGGCTGCTGAACTGGCGCGCACCGGGCGCGATGGCCGGCGGGCGGTTGTTCAGGGCGGCGGACAGCGCAATCGCGTCGGTCCAGCCGAGCCATTGGCTCAGATGATCCGACAGCGGCTGCCGGGATTCCGGAACGTCGACATCCGTCAGGCGAGTCAGCAAGCGAATGAGCGTCGGGCCGCTTAAACCTGTGCGCTGTGGGGCTTGCAACATACCACCAGAGTCAAAAAGGGGGGAGTTTACACGCTGGCGGGGGCCTTCTGGGGGGGCGGAAGGCAGGGTTGCGGTTGCCGCTGCAACAATTTGTCAGTAGTGGGGGAATCTGACGGATTCTTGCCCGGCCAGGCGGGGCGGGCCGGCCGCCCCGTCCGACGGGGCCGGGCAAGGGCCGTGCCCCATTTATTCCAGCCGGGCGCGCGGCCCGCGGCGCGTTCTCTATATATAAGAGAGAGGCGCCGCGGCGGTTCGGCGGTGGCCGCTCAGGCCACGGCGCGCGGCTTGCGCACGGCGCGCAGTTTGCCGCTGGTCGCGCCGCCGCAATAGAACACGCCATTGCCGTCCGACTCCAGCCCGGACACGACCACGCCCGCGGGCAGCGCCAGGCTTTCCAGGACTTCGCCGCTTTGCGGGTCGACGTGTCTTAATTCGCTGGCGTCGTCTTCCCAGGTGCCATGCCACAGGCCGCCGTCCACCCACGTCACGCCCGTCACGTAGCGGTCCGAGGCGATGGTGCGCAGGATGGCGCCGGTGGCCGGGTCCACCTGCAGGATCGTGCGGTCTTTGTAGCGGCCGACCCAGAGCATGCCCTCGGCCCAGGCCATGCCCGAGTTGCCTTCGCCGTGCGGCGCGGGGATGGTGCCCAGGATGCGGCCCGAGGCCGGGTCGATTTTCTGGATGACGTCGCCGGCGATCTGGTACAGGTGCTGGCCGTCGAAGGCCGTGCCGGCCTGGGCCGCCACGTCGATGGACTGCACCACGGCGCCGGTGGCCGGGTCCAGTGCGTGCAGTTTCTCGCCGACGGCGATCCACACGCGCTTGCCGTCGTAGGAAACGCCGTGCACTTGGCTGACGCCGGGGAAGGGGCCGTATTCACGGATGATGTCTGCGGGTTTGGATTTCATGTCGATGTCCTGTTCAAGAGGTTGACGTGTCCATCCTAGGCATTCGGCGGCGGCAGCGGGAGTAACAATGTGGTCGCGAAACCGGGCAACGGCGGCGTCATCCAGCGCCGCGCCCGCCCGCGGCCGAACGACTGGGCGCGGCCGGCGTCGGCCAGGGCATCCAGCGCGCGCTGCACGTGGCGCTGGCTGAGATCCAGCGCCAGCGCCAGGGCCGAGCTGGACCAGGCCTGGCCATCGGCCAGCAGCGCCAGCACGGCAGCGTGCTTGTCCTGCACGGGGGACGTCAGGACGGCAACCTGCTGCCCCGGCGGCGGCATCAAAGCGAACCCGCGCCGGGTGGCGTGCAGCGTCGCCAAAGGGCCCAGTGCGGCGCGCAGCCGGCCGATCTCGACCCGCAGGCGGGCCCGATGGGTTTCGTCGGGGCGACGGGTGCGAAAGGCCTGTTCGATCAGCACGTCGCGGGGCGCGTCGCCGGGCCAGGCATCGGCCAGTGTCCGGGCCAGGGCGAAGAGCACGGGGCGGGTGGCCAGCGCCACCGTGCGGCCCGCGCCGTGCAGCGCGTAGCGGCAGGCGTCGATGACGAGTGTGTCGGAGGCGAGCAGCGCCTGGACTTCATCCAGGCGCAGCGGGCGGGGGGCCGGGGCGGTCGTCAGCAGCGCGGCCGGCGCATCCAGCAAACGCTGCGCTTCGCGCACTTCCGCCTGCAAGGCGGGGATGCCCGCGTCCTGCGCGGCCTGAGCGGCGCGGGCCAGGGCCGCCTGGGCCGCGTCGGCGCGCAGCCGTCGCATGGCGATGCCGGCCACCACCAGTTCATGCACGCTGCGCAAGGCCGGCGGGAACGCAGCCGGGTCCAGCGTTGCCAGCGCCTGCTCGGCCTGGTCCAGGCGGCCGATCAGCAGCAGGCGCCGGCCCGCCAGGTATTGGGCATAGGCCGCATTGCGCGTATCGCCATGCCTTTGCAGCACCTGTCGGGCCGCGTCCAGGGACTGGGTGGGCCAGGCCAGGTCACGCGAGGCCAGGGCAATCTCGGCCTCGGCCACCACGCAGCGGGCACGCGCCACGGGCGCCTGCGCGCCAAACTTGCGCGCCGCCTGCCGCACCAGAGGGCGGGCGCGCTCAAAGTCGCCCAACTGGGCCAGCGCAATGCCGCGCAGCGCCAGGGCTGGCGCATCGTCGCGCAAGGCCACGCGGCCCAGGGCGCCCAACGGGTCGCCCGCAGCCAACGCATGTGCCGCGGCAGTGATCAGCAAGTCCATGGGAGTCGGTCGTGGCGTTGTCGTAGGAGGGCTGCATGGCGGGTCGAAGACGTCAATCTACACCGTCACGGACCAACTGGGTCTGCGGCGTTCTGTACTCACGGATGAGTGGAATGCGTCCGACTTCTGTAATCACGGGCCAGCGTCGGCCAAAAATCAGAATCTTCCAATGTTCTATCTGGTCCGGGTTGCGTAGCGTAAGCGGGCAATTTCCGGATCGGTGCTTTTGGCTTTGTCGATAGTCCGCGGGTTTTGGGCGGGCTGAGGGTCGGCTGTCTTGGCAACGGTTGTGGTTTCACCCCTTGCCGAGTCTTGCCCGATATGTCGACGTTACGCCGCACGATTGCCTGGTTGTTGGTCTTGGCGCAGATCTGGACGCCCGTCCTGGCGCAGACCTTGCCCATCTCGGTAGACCAGAGCGTCGGCGGGCAAAGGCCCGTGGTGGGCGTGGCCAATGGTGTGCCGGTGGTGAATATCGCACCGCCTTCGGCCGGTGGGGTGTCCAACAATCGCTACACGCAGTTCAACGTC
>NZ_AYMF01000052.1:0-5364 GCF_000633435.1 Achromobacter sp. DH1f
CCGCTCTTTAACAATTAAACAACCGATAAGTGTGGGCGCTTGATGCGAGTGCAGAGTGACTTCGGTCACAAGCACAATGAAATCAAGTGCTCACTAGAAGTGAAGTACCTTAGACGTCAAGTTTAAGAACATACCTCACTTCCTTTGAGTAGCGACGTATGACTCGACCCTTTCGGGGGTTAAGAAATACGAACAAATACAGAGATTAAACTGAAGAGTTTGATCCTGGCTCAGATTGAACGCTAGCGGGATGCCTTACACATGCAAGTCGAACGGCAGCACGGACTTCGGTCTGGTGGCGAGTGGCGAACGGGTGAGTAATGTATCGGAACGTGCCTAGTAGCGGGGGATAACTACGCGAAAGCGTAGCTAATACCGCATACGCCCTACGGGGGAAAGCAGGGGATCGCAAGACCTTGCACTATTAGAGCGGCCGATATCGGATTAGCTAGTTGGTGGGGTAACGGCTCACCAAGGCGACGATCCGTAGCTGGTTTGAGAGGACGACCAGCCACACTGGGACTGAGACACGGCCCAGACTCCTACGGGAGGCAGCAGTGGGGAATTTTGGACAATGGGGGAAACCCTGATCCAGCCATCCCGCGTGTGCGATGAAGGCCTTCGGGTTGTAAAGCACTTTTGGCAGGAAAGAAACGTCATGGGCTAATACCCCGTGAAACTGACGGTACCTGCAGAATAAGCACCGGCTAACTACGTGCCAGCAGCCGCGGTAATACGTAGGGTGCAAGCGTTAATCGGAATTACTGGGCGTAAAGCGTGCGCAGGCGGTTCGGAAAGAAAGATGTGAAATCCCAGAGCTTAACTTTGGAACTGCATTTTTAACTACCGAGCTAGAGTGTGTCAGAGGGAGGTGGAATTCCGCGTGTAGCAGTGAAATGCGTAGATATGCGGAGGAACACCGATGGCGAAGGCAGCCTCCTGGGATAACACTGACGCTCATGCACGAAAGCGTGGGGAGCAAACAGGATTAGATACCCTGGTAGTCCACGCCCTAAACGATGTCAACTAGCTGTTGGGGCCTTCGGGCCTTGGTAGCGCAGCTAACGCGTGAAGTTGACCGCCTGGGGAGTACGGTCGCAAGATTAAAACTCAAAGGAATTGACGGGGACCCGCACAAGCGGTGGATGATGTGGATTAATTCGATGCAACGCGAAAAACCTTACCTACCCTTGACATGTCTGGAATTTCGAAGAGATTTGGAAGTGCTCGCAAGAGAACCGGAACACAGGTGCTGCATGGCTGTCGTCAGCTCGTGTCGTGAGATGTTGGGTTAAGTCCCGCAACGAGCGCAACCCTTGTCATTAGTTGCTACGAAAGGGCACTCTAATGAGACTGCCGGTGACAAACCGGAGGAAGGTGGGGATGACGTCAAGTCCTCATGGCCCTTATGGGTAGGGCTTCACACGTCATACAATGGTCGGGACAGAGGGTCGCCAACCCGCGAGGGGGAGCCAATCCCAGAAACCCGATCGTAGTCCGGATCGCAGTCTGCAACTCGACTGCGTGAAGTCGGAATCGCTAGTAATCGCGGATCAGCATGTCGCGGTGAATACGTTCCCGGGTCTTGTACACACCGCCCGTCACACCATGGGAGTGGGTTTTACCAGAAGTAGTTAGCCTAACCGCAAGGGGGGCGATTACCACGGTAGGATTCATGACTGGGGTGAAGTCGTAACAAGGTAGCCGTATCGGAAGGTGCGGCTGGATCACCTCCTTTCAGAGCTTAGTGCTCGTGTTAAGCGTCCACTCTTATCGGTTGTTTGATATATAGCTGGGATCGGTTGTGGGCTTGGGTAGAGGGATTCCTCCCTGTGTCCATGGCATCCTGACTACTGATCCGAGAAGGTTTTGGGTCTGTAGCTCAGTCGGTTAGAGCACCGTCTTGATAAGGCGGGGGTCGTTGGTTCGAATCCAACCAGACCCACCAAGTATTTAACGCCAGGCGTTGAATATGGGGGTGTAGCTCAGCTGGGAGAGCGCCTGCTTTGCAAGCAGGATGTCATCGGTTCGATCCCGTTCACCTCCACCATTGATTCTCAAACAGTCACCTGGTGGTGACGTGTAGAGGCTAACTCATAGCATCGTGATTAAATAAATCGACGGTCTTATGAGTTAGGTTTTACCTAACAGCTATATTCGTTCTTTAACAATCTGGAAGAAGCACAACGAAATGTACTTATCAAGTACTCGACGCAAGTCGATGAAGATAAGTACGGGTTGTGATTGCATTATTTTGTTCCAAGTTCTCAAGACTGAAGTGAATAACTTCAGACTGCTTTGAAACTTATGAACGGCACAAACGCTAATACTCAGGTCCTATAGCCTACAGCGTTATAGGATCAAGCGACTAAGTGCATATGGTGGATGCCTTGGCGATCACAGGCGATGAAGGACGTAGTAGCCTGCGAAAAGCTACGGGGAGCTGGCAAACAAGCTTTGATCCGTAGATGTCCGAATGGGGAAACCCACTGCAGCAATGCAGTATCCCTAGCTGAATACATAGGCTAGTGGAAGCGAACCGGGTGAACTGAAACATCTCAGTAGCTCGAGGAAAAGAAATCAACCGAGATTCCGAAAGTAGTGGCGAGCGAAATCGGAAGAGCCTTTACGTTTTAGCATGCAAGATAATCGAACGGAATGGAAAGTCCGGCCGTAGCAGGTGATAGCCCTGTAGATGAAATTTTGTGTGTGGAACTAAGCGTAAGAAAAGTAGGGCGGGACACGTGAAATCCTGTTTGAAGATGGGGGGACCATCCTCCAAGGCTAAATACTCGTGATCGACCGATAGTGAACCAGTACCGTGAGGGAAAGGCGAAAAGAACCCCGGAAGGGGAGTGAAATAGATCCTGAAACCGTATGCATACAAACAGTAGGAGCCTCCTTGTGGGGTGACTGCGTACCTTTTGTATAATGGGTCAGCGACTTACATTCAGTGGCAAGGTTAACCGAATAGGGAAGCCGTAGCGAAAGCGAGTCCGAATAGGGCGATTCAGTCGCTGGGTGTAGACCCGAAACCAGATGATCTATCCATGGCCAGGTTGAAGGCACGGTAACACGTGCTGGAGGACCGAACCCACTAATGTTGAAAAATTAGGGGATGAGCTGTGGATAGGGGTGAAAGGCTAAACAAATCTGGAAATAGCTGGTTCTCTCCGAAAACTATTTAGGTAGTGCCTCAAGTATTACTGCGGGGGGTAGAGCACTGTTATAGCTAGGGGGTCATGGCGACTTACCAAACTATGGCAAACTCCGAATACCCGCAAGTACAGCTTGGGAGACAGAGCACCGGGTGCTAACGTCCGGACTCAAGAGGGAAACAACCCAGACCGCCAGCTAAGGTCCCGAATTATCGCTAAGTGGGAAACGAAGTGGGAAGGCATAGACAGTCAGGAGGTTGGCTTAGAAGCAGCCATCCTTTAAAGAAAGCGTAATAGCTCACTGATCGAGTCGTCCTGCGCGGAAGATGTAACGGGGCTAAGCGATAAACCGAAGCTGCGGGTGTGCACTTTTAGTGCACGCGGTAGGAGAGCGTTCTGTAAGCCTGCGAAGGTGGCTTGTAAAGGCTGCTGGAGGTATCAGAAGTGCGAATGCTGACATGAGTAGCGATAAAGGGGGTGAAAAGCCCCCTCGCCGTAAGTCCAAGGTTTCCTGCGCAACGTTCATCGGCGCAGGGTGAGTCGGCCCCTAAGGCGAGGCAGAGATGCGTAGCTGATGGGAAACTGGTTAATATTCCAGTACCGTCGTACAGTGCGATGGGGGGACGGATCGCGGAAGATCATCAGGGTGTTGGATGTCCCTGTTGCTGTATCGAAGATGGCGCTTAGGCAAATCCGGGCGCGTAAATCAAGGGTATGGCACGAGCGAGCATTGCTTGCGAAGTGATTGGAAGTGGTTCCAAGAAAAGCCTCTAAGCTTCAGCTGTACGAGACCGTACCGCAAACCGACACAGGTGGACGGGATGAATATTCCAAGGCGCTTGAGAGAACTCAGGAGAAGGAACTCGGCAAATTGATACCGTAACTTCGGGAGAAGGTATACCCCGGTAGTGTGAAGCGCCTGCGCGCTTAGCATGATGGGGTCGCAGAGAATCGGTGGCTGCGACTGTTTATTAAAAACACAGCACTCTGCAAAGACGAAAGTCGACGTATAGGGTGTGACGCCTGCCCGGTGCCGGAAGGTTAAGTGATGGGGTGCAAGCTCTTGATCGAAGCCCCGGTAAACGGCGGCCGTAACTATAACGGTCCTAAGGTAGCGAAATTCCTTGTCGGGTAAGTTCCGACCTGCACGAATGGCGTAACGATGGCCACACTGTCTCCTCCTGAGACTCAGCGAAGTTGAAGTGTTTGTGATGATGCAATCTACCCGCGGCTAGACGGAAAGACCCCATGAACCTTTACTGTAGCTTTGCATTGGACTGTGAACCGGCCTGTGTAGGATAGGTGGGAGGCTTTGAAGCGTGGTCGCTAGATCACGTGGAGCCATCCTTGAAATACCACCCTGGTTTGTTTGCGGTTCTAACCTTGGTCCGTTATCCGGATCGGGGACAGTGCATGGTGGGCAGTTTGACTGGGGCGGTCTCCTCCCAAAGTGTAACGGAGGAGTTCGAAGGTACGCTAGGTACGGTCGGAAATCGTGCTGATAGTGCAATGGCATAAGCGTGCTTGACTGTGAGACTGACAAGTCGAACAGGTGCGAAAGCAGGACATAGTGATCCGGTGGTTCTGAATGGAAGGGCCATCGCTCAACGGATAAAAGGTACTCTGGGGATAACAGGCTGATACCGCCCAAGAGTTCATATCGACGGCGGTGTTTGGCACCTCGATGTCGGCTCATCTCATCCTGGGGCTGTAGCCGGTCCCAAGGGTATGGCTGTTCGCCATTTAAAGAGGTACGTGAGCTGGGTTTAAAACGTCGTGAGACAGTTTGGTCCCTATCTGCCGTGGGCGTTGGATACTTGACGGAGCCTGCTCCTAGTACGAGAGGACCGGAGTGGACGTACCTCTGGTGTACCGGTTGTCATGCCAATGGCATTGCCGGGTAGCTAAGTACGGAAGAGATAACCGCTGAAGGCATCTAAGCGGGAAACTCGTCTGAAGATTAGGTATCCCGGGGACTTGATCCCCCTGAAGAGTCGTTCGAGACCAGGACGTTGATAGGTCGGGTGTGGAAGCGCAGTAATGCGTTAAGCTAACCGATACTAATTGCTCGTGAGGCTTGATCCTATAACACTGATGGTTATGACCTGGTGGTATAGCGTTCCAAGTGTCGTTCAATACAAAATCTGGCTGCACCGTCAGCAGTCAGCCAACACCAATTACACCCCACTGTGCGTGATCATCGAGC
>NZ_AYMF01000053.1:0-2972 GCF_000633435.1 Achromobacter sp. DH1f
GGGCGGCGGCCAGCGCCGATTCGTCAAGCCTCGGGAAGCCCGAAGACACGTCGATGGTCGCCCGCTCGACGAGGCCCTGGGTATTGATTTCCACCAGCACCATCACCCGGCCCTCTTCCCGCATGCGGCGCGACGCCATCGGGTAGTTGGGCATGGGCCGCGCGCCCTGGAACTCGATGCTGGACACCAGCACGGGCTGGTCCGGCGGCGGGCCCTGCTGCGGGCCCTGCGGCGCCTGCGTGCCTTCCGGCGCACCTGCCGGCGGCGTCTGCACCGGCGGCGTTTCCGTCTTGGGCTCGGCCTTGGCTTCCTGCTTGGGCTGGGGCTTGGGTTTCGGCTTGGGTTTGGGCTTGGGCGCCGGCATGGGCGGCTTCTCGACCACCGGCTCGGGTTCGGGTTCAGGCTCGGGCTTGAGCTCGGGTTCCGGCTCGGGCTCGGGTTCGACCTCGGGCTGCGGCGGCGGCGTTTCGACGACCGGCTGCGGCGGTTCCGGTGTGGGCTCGGCTTTGGCGATCTGGGGAATGGGTGCGTCGACCACACTTACCATGATGGCCTCGGGTTCCTCCAATTCAGGACGGCTTGCGGGTGCCATGTAAACGGCGTAGACCACTGCGGCGTGTAGCGCAACGACCGCCAGGCCGGCGCCTGCGCGAATACCAAATGAAGACGTCGGAGTAGAGTTCAAACCACGTTGAAAGCTAGGCATGAATCAGCCAGGGTGCATTAACTTATCTGGCCAGCCAGAAAAAGACGCGCGCCCGAAGGCGCCGCCGGCTGACCGGTACAAGCCGAACATCATATCTTAAATGCGAATGATTCGCACGCCATATTTCAGCTGGAACAGAGTAACACCTCTTGATGCAGCTCAAAATAGGATCGGTCCGCACACTGCCTGCTACATATCGCGCGCAAAACAAAAAACCCGCCACGGCGAGGTGTGCGGGTTTTGGATCGGGCCATTCTTTCAGCCTGAGCGGTGCAAAGACCGCTGAATGCTTCTGGTGGGTGCTACAGGGGTCGAACCTGTGACCTACGCCTTGTAAGGGCGCCGCTCTACCAACTGAGCTAAGCACCCGTCTTGGTTGCGAATTTCGACGTTGCGAAAAACGCCTGCCGGGGTACTCAAAAGCAATACGCGGGCCGGAGTATACCGGACCGCGTACCTGTCGGCAAATCACCGGGCGACGCGGCCGCGGAGATTCGCCATGCCGTCTTAGTTGACGGCGTCCTTCAGGGCCTTGCCCGGACGGAACTTCGGCACCTTGGCCTTCTTGATCTTGATGGTCTCGCCCGTGCGCGGGTTACGGCCGGTACGAGCAGCGCGAGCCGACACGGCAAACGTGCCAAAGCCCACCAGGGTGACCGTACCGCCCTTCTTCAGGGTGGTCTTGACGGCACCGATCAGGGCGTCGAGCGAACGACCGGCGGCAGCCTTGGAGATATCGGCCTTGCTGGCGATGTGATCGATGAGTTCGGTTTTGTTCATTCAGGTGTACCCCTCACAAGGTATGGAGTCTGCCGGGAGTGCAGTTCATGGCTGTCATGGGAAGGCCACGACTTGACGCGAAGACCCGACAAACGACGAACAGACTAGTGGATAAACTTTTTCTTGCGCTGCAAAGCACAACTTTTAAACTGCTGCGCCGCTTAGGTTTCAAGGGCTTTCGAGCCCTCAAACCGTCAGCGACGCAGACGTGTATTAGGCCTTGGCGTAGAGCGGCTGTCAAGCGAAAACCTCACCACAACCCGCACCAATACTAGCTTTTAGGTCTTTTCGCAATAAACAAAAACGCGCATTTCGGGGTTTGCGCGACACCCCCGCAACGCGTTCTGGAACAGCGTCAGACGTCGACCCAGCGGCGCAGCAAATTGTGATAGATGCCGGTCAGTTGAACGATCGACGGGTGGCCCGGCGTGTCCTGGTTCAGGCGCTGTATGGCCACGTCCATATCGAGCAGCAAGGCGCGTTGGCTGTCTTCGCGCACCAGGCTCTGCATCCAGAAGAACGAACTCACGCGCGCGCCGCGCGTCACGGGATTGACCTTGTGCAGACTGGTGCCCGGATACAGCACCATGTGCCCCGCCGGCAGCTTCACTGCGCGCGGGCCGTAGGTGTCGTCGATGACCAGTTCGCCGCCATCGTAGGAATCGGGGTCCGAGAAAAACAGCGTGGCGGACAGGTCGGTGCGCACGCGTTCGGCGGTGCCGGTGACACCGCGCACGGCGTTGTCGACGTGGTAGCCGAAGGCCTCGCCGCCCTCGTAGCGATTGAACAGCGGCGGGAAGATCTTGCGCGGCAGCGCCGCCGACATGAACAGGTTGTTGATCGCCAGGCGTTGCAGGATCAGGTTGCCCAATTCCTGCGCCAGCGGGTGCTGTTCGGGCAATTGGCGGTTGCGCTTGACCTCGGCGGACTGGTAGCCCGCCGTGACCTTGCCGTCGATCCAGTCGGCGGCCTCCAGGCGGCGACGGATATCGGCCGCCTCGATGGGAGAAAAGACTTCGGCAATCTGTATCAGCATGGGTTCCTGCCCTGTTGCGGCCGGCGCGCTGCCGCGCCGACGCCCCCGTGAATTATCCCTGCAGGCAGCCGTTGAGCGCCTGATCGAAATCAAACAGCAGATCGGCTTCGTCTTCGATGCCCACCGACACGCGGATCAGGCTGTCGGCGATGCCCATCTGCTTGCGGCGTTCGGCGCCCATCTCGTAGTAAATGGTGTGCGCGGCGGGCAGCGCCAGGCTGCGCGTGTCGCCCAGGTGGGTGGCCATCAGCACGATGCGCAGGCGGTTCAGGAAGTCGAAGCAATCGACGCCGTCAGCAAGTTCCACGCCCAGCAGGCCGCCAAAGCGCGAGCCGAACAGCGCGGCCGCGCGCGCGTGCTGCGGATGGCTGGCCAGGCCCGGGTAGTGCACCTTGGCCACGCCAGGGTGCTCTTCCAGGAAACGCGCCAGCGCCAATGCATTGGCGCAAT
>NZ_AYMF01000054.1:0-97888 GCF_000633435.1 Achromobacter sp. DH1f
GGGCAGGCGGCCGACGACGATGTCGACGTCGCCGGTGGCCAGGGCGGGCAGAAGCTGGGCCGAAGGGCCTTCGCGGACGGTGACCTGGATGCCGGGGTGGTCGGTCATGAGGCGGGCGATGGCTTCGGGCAGCAGCTTGGCGGACGCGGCGATCAGGGTGCCGACGACGACGTGGCCGCTGGCGCCGCCCAGGACGGCGTCGATGTCGTCGGCCATGTAGCGGATCTCGGCCATCATGGCGTGCACGCGGCGGCCCAGGACCAGGGCCAGTTCGGTGGGGGTGACGCCGCGGTTGGAACGTTCGAACAGGGTGGCGCCGAAGAAGGCTTCCAGGTCGTGGATGGCCTTGGTGACGGTGGGCTGGGTCAGGTGCAGTTCGCTGGCGGCGCGCGACAGCGAGCGGCGCGCCAGCACGCGTTCGAAGATCTGCAGCTGGTGCAGTTTCAGCTTGTGGCTGAGCGCGTTGGGCGTGATGCGGAAGTTCGACATGCGCGCGGCCGTCCCGGCGGGGCGCCGGGAGCGGGGATCCTGTTCCGAAGGAAAAGCCGGACGGCGGTCGCGCGCCATGGCCGTGCGCGGGGAAGGCTTAACGCGCGAGCGGCTTGTAGGCGACCGCCTTGATTTCAATCAGCAATTGCGGGTGCGGCAGCTGATGCACCGCCACGGTGGTGCGTGCCGGCCCATCGGCGTCGAAGAACTCGCCGTAGACCTGATTGTAGCCACCGAAGTCGTTCATGTTGACCAGGAAAGTACTGATCTCGACCAGGTCGGCAAGGCCGGCGCCGGCGGTGGCCAGGATGTCGCGGATGTTTTCGATGACGGCGCGGGTCTGCACGCGGATGTCGAGCGTGGCCGTGCCCAGGGCATCGACTTCGGCGCCGGCGATGCGGTTGTCGGGCAGGCGCGAGCTGGTGCCGGAGACGAACAGGAAGTCGCCGGCGCGCTTGATGTGGGGATAGTTGCCGCGGGGCGTGGCTTTGCCGGCGACGACGGTGGCGCTGATGGGGGCGGTGGTCATGGTGGTTTCCTTGGAGGCTTAGAGCTTGATGCAGACGTTGGTGGGTTCGGTGTAGAAGTGCAGCGAATGGCGGCCGCCTTCGCGGCCGATGCCG
The DNA here is from genome assembly GCF_000633435.1 of Achromobacter sp. DH1f. Lineage (NCBI taxonomy): Bacteria > Pseudomonadati > Pseudomonadota > Betaproteobacteria > Burkholderiales > Alcaligenaceae > Achromobacter > Achromobacter sp. DH1f. Next base: position 1,113 of record NZ_AYMF01000054.1, read on the forward strand.
GACAGACCGCTGCCGCCGAAGGGCGTGCGCAGGTCGCGCAGGAACCAGCAGTTGACCCACGCCAGGCCAACCTTCATCGCCTGGGCCACGCGGTGGCCGCGGGTCAGGTTCTGGGTCCAGACGGCGGCGGCCAGGCCGTAGCGGGTGTCGTTGGCCAGGCGGATGGCCTCTTCTTCGGTGTCGAAGGGGGCCACGTGGCAGACGGGGCCGAACACCTCTTCCTTGATGCAGCGCGCGGTCTCGGGCAGGCCGGTCCAGATGGTGGGCTGCACGTAGGCGCCGGCATCGCGGGCGTCGCCGAATTCGGGGATGCCGCCGCCGGTGACGACGGTGGCGCCTTCTTCGCGGGCCAGCGCGAAGTACGACAGCACTTTCTCGCGGTGTTCGCGCGACACCAGCGGCCCCATGCCGGTGGCGGGGTCGTCGGGCCAGCCGATGCGCAGCCCCTGCGCGCGCTCGGCCAGTGCGGCGACAAAGCGCTCGAAGATCGGGCGTTCGACATACACGCGTTCGGTGCACAGGCAGACCTGGCCGCAATTGGCGAAGACCGAGCGCGCGGTGCCGTCGACGGCAGCGTCGAAGTCGGCATCGGCGAACACCAGCGCCGCGTTCTTGCCGCCCAGTTCGAACGACACGGGTTTCACACCCGGCGCCACGGCGCGCATGATGGCCGCGCCCGTAGCGGATTCTCCGGTGAAGGTGATGCCGTCGATGTCGGGATGCGTGGTCATGAATTCGCCCGCGGACCCCGGGCCGAAGCCGTGCACCAGGTTCAGCACCCCGGGCGGCAGGCCGGTGTCGCGCGCCACTTCGGCCAGCAGGGTGGCGGTGGATGGCGTCACTTCCGACGGCTTCATGATGACGGTGTTGCCAAAGGCCAGCGCGGGCGCGACCTTCCAGGTCAAGAGCAGCAGCGGCAGGTTCCACGGCGAGATCACGCCCACCACACCCAGCGGCTTGCGATAGGCGTAGTTCAGCGCCTGGCGGCCGTCGGGCGTGTCGGTCATGTAGCTTTCCATGTCCAGCGTGCGGGCCAGTTCGGCAAAGGCGCGAAAGTTGGCCGCGCCGCGCGGAATGTCGATCTGGCTGGCCCAGGACACCGGCTTGCCCGTATCGCCGATCTCGGCCTGCAGGAAGTCGTCGAAGCGGCGGTTGATGCCGTCGGCCAGCGCCAGCAGGTGATCGGTGCGGGCGGCAACCGGCAGCGCGGCCCAGGCGGGCAGGGCGCGGTGCGCGGCGGCCACGGCGCGGTCGACTTGTTCGCGGCTGGCTTCGTGGGCCTGCGCGATCAGGGCGCCGTCCACCGGGCTGTGCTTGTCGAAGGTGGACGCGCCGTCTTCGAAACGGCCGTCGATGTAGTTGCGCAGTTGGCGGATCGTCATGATCGAGATTCCAGAAGAGGCCGTGGCGGTCGGACGACCGGACGGGCTTTTGTGTATAAAGTACGTATACGTACTATTATGGCGATAGTAAGGAGCCGGCCAGGTGAAGTCAATGCAGGGTTTTGCCGGAGGGGACGAGGTCAGCGCCTACAATCGCCACGCGTATTTCAAGGAACCGCCCGATGCCCGCATCCCGTTCAGTCCCGCCCCAAGCGTTACAGGATTTCGACCTGACCCAGGTGGCGTCCCACTTGCTGCGGCGCGCCCATTTCCGGGCCGAGGGGCTGTTCGCGCAGGCGTTTCCCGAAGAAGACCTGACGCCGCGCCAGAAGGCCCTGCTGATCACGGTGCATCAGAACCCTGGGGCCACGCAAAGCCGCATCGCCGAGCTGATCGCGCTGGACCGCAACTCCTTCGCGGAAATGATCGCGCGCATGACGGCCAAGGGCTACGTGCGCCGCACGCGCTCGGCACAGGATGCACGCGCCTACGCGCTGGAAATCACCGACGAGGGCATGGCGTTGCTGGCCCGCGTGCTGCCGCGGGACGCCGAGGTCGAGGCCGAGGTGCTGGCGCCGATTCCGCCTGAACTGCGGCCCGTGTTCTTGAAGTGCCTGCGTCTGATGGCAGGGCTGGAGCCGGCAGAGGCGCCGTAAGGCGCGTGGTGTCAGGGGGTAGGTGGCTTGGGCGGGAGCGAGGGATCGGGTGCGTTTGCCGCCGGGGGGGCATCCGCCACCGCTTCTTCCTTCTTGGCCGCGCGGCCAAAGCGCAACGCGAACTGGCGCGTGAATACCGCGCCGAAAAAGAAGATCTGCGCCGAGTAATAGATCCACAGCAGCAGCGCAATCAACGAACCCGCCGCGCCATAGGCCGACACGGCGGCCCCACGGCTGAGATACACCCCGATGCCCCACTTGCCCACCAGGAACAGCGCCGCCGTCACGATGGCGCCGGGAATGACGTCGCGCCAGGAAATTCGCGCACTGGGCAGCAGTTTGAAGATCACCGCGAACAGCGCCACCACCACCGAGAACGAGAAGGCGGTGGAAATCCAGTCGGCCACGGTGGCAAAGGCGGACGCGGCCCACAGGTCGCCGTAGTACTTGCGCGCCGCGCCCAGTGCCGCGTTCACCGTCAGCGAAATCAGCAGGAACAGCGCCAGCACCAGCACCAGGCCGAACGACAGCATGCGGCTGCGCACCATGCCTTGCAGCCCGCCTTTCTGGTTGGCCGACACTTCCCACAGGTCATCCAGGCTGGCCTTCAGCTCGGCGAAGGCCGTCGTGGCGCTGAAGATCAGCACGAAAATCGAGATCAGCGCGGCGATCCAGCCGCCGCCCGATTCATGCGCGCTGGCCAGCACCGTCTGGATCACCTCGGCGCCGCGCTCACCCGTCAGGTCGCGCAGCGACGAGAACAATTCCGACCGCACCGCGTCTTCGCCAAAGAAGGCGCCCGCTACCGCAATCACCAGGATCAGCATCGGCGCCAGCGAAAACACCATGTACAGCGCCAGCGCAGCGCCCTTGCTGGACGCGCGGTGAGTCGACCACTGGTTGGCGGAATCCATCAGCAGCCCGCCGATCTCGGACGGACGCAGGGCACGCAGGCTCTGGGGTAGACGCATGGGACTGGGCTCGGGCTTGGGATCCCTCATTGTAGGGACGCATGCGCCGCGGCGAAACCCGCAACTTGTAGGCAAGTGTTCCGACTCGGGACACAGGCGTGCCGCAGAACCGGGCGGTCAGGAACGCTTGGCACAAAAAGAAAAACCCCCGGGGCGAAGGTCCGGGGGTTTCTCGGGGTACTGTTCCCCGGCCGAAGCCGGGGAGGCCTTGCAAGGTAAGCGGGACTTAGAAGTCCATGCCGCCCATGCCGCCCATACCACCCGGCATGGCCGGGGCAGCGGGCTTGTCTTCGGCCAGTTCGACCACGGCGGCTTCGGCCGTCAGCAGCAGGCTGGCGACGGAGGCAGCGTTTTGCAGGGCGGTGCGGGTCACCTTGGTGGGATCCAGCACGCCTTGCTCGACCAGGTCGGTGTACTCGCCGGTCGCGGCGTTGTAGCCGTAGTTGCCCTTGCCGTTCAGCACGTTGCTGACCACGACGCTGGCTTCTTCGCCGGCGTTCGTGACGATGGTGCGCAGGGGCTCTTCCACAGCGCGCAGGATCAGCTTGATGCCGGCGTTCTGGTCAGGCGTGTCGCCCTTCAGGTCAGCGATGGCTTGCTTGGCACGCAGCAGAGCCACGCCGCCACCAGCCACGACGCCTTCTTCCACAGCAGCGCGGGTAGCGTGCAGGGCATCTTCGACGCGGGCCTTCTTTTCCTTCATTTCGACTTCGGTGGCAGCGCCAACGCGAATCACGGCAACGCCGCCGGCCAGCTTGGCCACGCGTTCTTGCAGCTTTTCACGGTCGTAGTCGGACGTGGCTTCTTCGATCTGGATACGGACTTGCTTGACGCGAGCCTCGATCGACTTGCTGTCGCCAGCGCCGTCGATGATCGTGGTGTTTTCCTTGCCCACTTCGATGCGCTTGGCTTGGCCCAGTTCAGCCAGGCCGGCCTTTTCCAGCGACATGCCGGTTTCTTCGGAGATCACCGTGCCGCCCGTCAGGATGGCGATGTCTTCCAGCATGGCCTTGCGGCGGTCGCCGAAGCCCGGAGCCTTGACGGCGGTGGTCTTCAGGATGCCACGGATGTTGTTCACCACCAGGGTGGCCAGCGCTTCGCCTTCGACGTCTTCGGCGATGATCAGCAGCGGACGGCTCGACTTGGCGACTTGTTCCAGCACGGGCAGCAGGTCACGGATGTTGCTGATCTTCTTGTCGAAGATCAGGACAAACGGGTCTTCCAGCACGGCAACTTGCTTTTCCGGGCTGTTGATGAAGTAGGGCGACAGGTAGCCGCGGTCGAATTGCATGCCTTCGACGACGTCCAGCTCGTTTTCCAGCGACTTGCCGTCTTCGACGGTGATGACGCCTTCCTTGCCGACCTTGTCCATCGCGTCAGCGATGATCTGGCCGATGGAGGAATCGCTGTTGGCCGAGATCGAGCCGACTTGAGCGATTTCCTTGCTGGTCGTGACCGGCTTGGATTGCTTCTTCAGTTCGGCGACGGCGGCGGCGACAGCCTTGTCGATGCCGCGCTTCAGGTCGATCGGGTTGAAACCGGCGGCAACGTACTTCAGGCCTTCCATGACGATGGCTTGAGCCAGCACGGTGGCGGTGGTGGTGCCGTCACCGGCGTTGTCGGAGGTCTTGGAGGCAACGTCCTTGACCAGCTGGGCGCCGATGTTCTCGAACTTGTCCTTCAGTTCGATTTCCTTGGCGACGGACACGCCGTCCTTGGTCACGGTCGGGGCGCCGAACGAGCGCTCCAGCACGACGTTGCGACCCTTGGGGCCCAGGGTGGTCTTGACAGCGTTGGCGAGGACATTCACGCCGCGGACGATGCGCACACGGGCGTCGTCACCGAACAATACTTGCTTGGCAGCCATTTGTTAGCTTCCTTCGAAAATTCGTTTGAGGCAGGGTTTACTGGACCACGGCGAGGATTTCGTCCTCGCGGATGACGAGCAGCTCTTCGCCGTCAACCTTCACGGACTGGCCGGCGTACTTGCCGAACAGAACCTTGTCGCCAGCCTTCAGGTCGACCGGCAGAATCTTGCCGTCTTCGGTCTTCTTGCCGGGGCCGACGGCCACGACTTCACCCTGGTCGGGCTTTTCAGCGGCGCTGTCGGGGATGACGATGCCCGACGCAGTCTTGCGCTCGTTTTCGAGGCGTTTGACGATCACGCGATCGCCCAGGGGACGCAAGGCCATGAGGAACTCCTGTTACTTAAGAAGAAAGTGAATGATCGGTTTGGCCCGGGAGACTGTTAGCACTCACCGGAGTCGAGTGCTAATTATAGGGATGATGTGGTGGGGTTCAAGGGGGCGGGGGCGGGCTGTTACATCTTGGGAGGGGCGGAGGGGCCCTGAAGAATGTAACTGCGTGGGGCATTGCCGGTGGCTTGCGATGGATCAGCCGGCCGGAAGGCGCCGGCTTGCGCCACGGCGATCGGCGTTGCACTGACCGCCAGCAGGGCGCCGCGGCGCGTCAGCGGGGGATCCCCGCGGCGAAAGCGCAGCCTACGAAAACGTAGCCTGCGGAAACGTAGTTGGACACTTTAAATACGCAGTTAGCCGGTGCGAGAGTGGAACCTAGATATTGAACAGCTTGATGAATGCATCGGCATCGCCGCCGCCCCATTCTTTGAAAGAGTCAATGTGTATGACGCCAAATGGAATGCTGTCTTCTTTGATCACATTCTCTGTTACGTGCTCAAGGTACTTGATGGTGCGCACGGGAGCATAATTCTTATATGCGTGAATGACCAAAAATACAGGATTCGAGAGAGATTTATCCCGGAATTGATTGAGCAAAAGATACTGACCGACAACCACTTTCGCCATATTGTAAGAGTCAAGTTCTATGAGTACTTGTCTTCCATTGTGCTCAAAGTAGTGGTCAACGGAGGAGCTGAGTTTTCGTCCCTTTTTATCCTCAATTGTGTAAACCGTTCCTTTCAAGAGTGTTACGTCTCTAACTTTCTTGCCGAAGAGGTCGGTGAAGATTTTCTCGTTGTCTTTTGCTAATGCCATAAAAAGCCTAATTAAATTCGGAAGGCAAGCAGCAAGAATGCCCAATTCGCGTAATATTTTATGCTCTGCAGCCCTAGAGGAAAATTAGATTTTGTCGATTTTAGAGAAGCCTAAAAATCTTTAGCTCAGCCGTTGGCTGATACTGAGGATTGCTAACGGAAGGACTGCTCCTGGCCGGTTACAGCTGTTTGCGACCGTCTGCTCCCGGCCTACTGCAGAAATTCGCTAGTAAGTCGGCTTAAATTATGAACTTAAGATTTTGCACGCTCGCACATGCAGTGAATGACCAAAACGTAATATGACACTTTAAATAATGTGGAGAACTGACCACGGCCGACGCGAACATCTACCCAGCTTTGAGTATCCGAACTTCGCTATCTTTTTGCTTCGAATGCTGAAAAGTCTAGCCCACTAGCCTTGAGCTTGTCCGCGCCACGGCGCATGAGTTCGAGAAACTTGGGTTGGTCTGCTTTCAACGCCTTAAGTTGAGACAGACAGCGAGCGTAGTCCGAGGGGCATCCAGAGTTCGCCGGTAGTGCTTGTGCGAGTGCAACAGCTTCCACGGCTTTGAAGGCGCCGAAAAATGATGTCTTGGAACGACCCGCCAAGAAATCGTCAATGCTTCTCATGAGGTTGCCTTCTACCTCTGACGATACGTCTTGCGCCAACCGACAATCCTTGAACATGGGGGTGCCTATGATTGAGCCATTGCCGAAGCAAACGAGTGCAACGTGATCACCTCGCTGCAATTTCGCAGCCGCATCGGAGCTAGTTCCTATCAGGGAGGCTTGAGGAGCGATGTAGCCCTTGCCGCGTAGAACCAAGTAGGGAGCGTTACGCAGCCCGCTCTTGATACTCGTCACGGTTCCTAACAGAAGAACCTTTTTCCCGAAGAATTTTTTGTCTGCGGCCACTTCGTTGGCGTTGTAGTGTGCAGCCACCTGCTCAGCCGATGTCAAATCAGCCTGGATCGCCTTAGCTGCCTCGGTGGGCTTTGACATGAACAACTTAACCTCTTCACCTACCAATACAGCGGCCACACTACGCTCGAGGTCAGACGGTTCATAGACACCGGTTGCGCGTACAGCTGCATGAAGGCCGAGGAGTGTCATTACGGCCAACCAAGGGGAAATCCGCATCTCGATGCTCTTTTTTGTCGAAGTAGTTTCGAGATATTACGGCAATCAAGTTTTGGGCGGGACGTCTACCGCGGCCATGGGCTTCTCCCCGGTGTGAATGGTTCTTTGTAACTCATGGCCGGGCAAGCGTGTCTCGAGCTTGGGTCGAGTCAAAAATGCCAAGAAATTTTCGCCTTGGAGCCGTTTTCTCCAGGATCGCCCCATCGAGAAGACGGTCTAATTCGCCCTTTAATGGACGCGCAGCTTGAGCGCCTAGTGCGCCGAGCTTTTCAACGCCTTCGCGTGCGCGATCCGCCAGGCCGAACATCGCTACGATTTGGCAACACATCACCCAAGCGGCGGTGACAGGCGGACCTTGCTGGATGATGCATGCACCTGCCTCCTTACGAAGTTCGACGCTGCGCCTTTCACGAGCCTTTTTCGAGACATTGATGCAAAGCCACGCACAGTTATACGCCCAGCGTAGATTTCTAGGATCAATTTTCACGCTGAGGAAGCGAGCATGATTGAGTGCGTCTTCGAGCTTAACCAGTTCTAAAAAGTTCATTCAATTTAGTGATTAGGCCATCACCAAGTGGACTTCCCCGGTCAGACACCACGGCCTAATGAAAATATTCGATGCGAGCCCGGTTTTCTGAATATTTTATTGGTGGGAAAATTTTCATAAATAAAGTGTATAGTTACCTTTTGATCGATTTTGTTTTATTTTGGCGCGCCTGGGCGAACCGTTACACCCAAGCCCGATGAAACGTCTATGGCATGCAGTCAATGATAGGCGGACGGCTTGCTCCTGGCTCAACGAAGAAAGGCCCGTTCGGTCTGAGTCACTTCCTACACGTGGCTCGCCTACGGATACGTCCGGGGCACGGGCCGTTTAACTCTGCAACCTCCGGACATGAATATGCTCAACAAGATGGACCAGCCTTACGATCAAGTCATCGCTATGGTCGATCGGTCCCTTGCCGAAATTTCCGGAAAGATCACAGTCAATGGCAACCTCGATCTGATAGCTGCGATTGACCATTCCAGGGCATTGCTGGAGACGTTCCGCGATAAGACGGTGAAAGACGTCAGTGAACTCAGAGAGTTATCCGAGTGGGACACATTTACCATCGCGCTCTACGGAGAGACTAATGCGGGAAAGTCGACCCTGATCGAGACTTTGCGTATTCAACTGGGTCATAGCGAAAAGCTGGCCACGCAAGAGAAGTTCAATGCCTTGATCAAGGGTCTGCGCATCGACCCGAACGATCTGGTGGCTTTGGGTTCTACCATCCAGACACTCGAGGCCGAGCTGGCCGAAGGGCAGATCCAGGCCCAAATACTGGAAAAAGGATGGCAGGACGAAGAGTCGACGTTCAACAAAAAAGCGCAGGCCCTGGGAGCGCTCGCCAAACAGAGGAGGCAGGGATTCACTGTATGGCAAAGGTTCGTCTTCCTGTTTAAGACGCTCGAAGAGGAGAAGATGCTGCTGGTGCTCCGCGCAAAGCTAGGCGAGATGCAAGCCAGCAACGATGCACAGCGAAAGGCAGCGGCCGATAACGTGCAGAAGGTCAGCGATGAGCTTGACCGATTGCGTGCCGATCAGGCCGAAATTGAAAAGTCGCTCGAGCGTCTGGAGCCATTGCAGGACGGCCGCATCATAGGTAATGGCCGCTCCGATTTCACGTTACAGTCCCATGCTTACCATTTCGTGATCGATGGACAGCAATTCCAGTTGATCGACGTTCCGGGCATCGAAGGCGACGAAGCCTTGGTGATGAGCGCGATTGATGCTTCGGTAAAAAAGGCCCACGCAATTTTTTACGTGACGCGCGCTGCCACGCCTCCGGGTTCGGGTAGCGAAGGCCAGGAAGGAACGATCGACAAGATCAAGCGCCAGCTGGGCAAGCAGACCGAGGTTTGGGCAATATTCAATAAGAGCGCGACAACCCCGCAGATCCTGAAAGGGAAAACGCTCGCCAACAAGAATGATCTGATCGGCTTGGGCGATCTGGACAAATCGTTGGGTGCCACGCTTGGTGACGTCTACAAGGGCCATCTCTGCGTCAGCGGTATGCCGGCTTTCCTGGCATCGGCGACTTGTCTGCTTCCCAGCAACCCTCATACGAAAAGCCGGCAGAAGTTTCTGTCGGAAATGAGTGCCGGCGACATCCTTGACCGCAGCGGTATGCATGCATTTCTGCAATTCATCCGTGGCGACATATGCCGGGATTTTCGCAGGAAAATCGTTGAGGCAAACAAGAAGAAGATCGCCAGTTGCCTGCAGGAAGGCATAGATCGCCTGCTTCAGGCACGTGACAGTTTCGCGCAGGCTGCGAAGAAATTGAAGGCTCAGTACAAATCCTCTGCAACCCAGGTCGACGATCTGCTTTCCGGGACCCAACGGCGGCTCGATAGCGAATGCAATGACGCGTTGGCTGAGAAGAAATCTTCCATGCGTATGGCGGTATACAGCTATATCGCCACGGATAAAAGCAATGACGATTTCAAGGCGCACCTGACAGCGACGTTGCAAGAGCTCAAGGAGACCGTCGGTCCCGACCTGGAGGGCCGTTTCCAAAAAGTATTCGAGTCATTCAAGAACGATGCGGAAGAAATCGTCAAAAAGAACCAGAAGAATGTGGACGAGATTCTTCGATACACCATCAATGACCCGTTCTCGGCGCTGAATCTGAGCTTCGATACCAAGTTCGAAATGGACAACGGCATCAACATGTTGGGGCTTCTTTCGACTTTCGGTGGCACCATTGCGTTAGTCTGGGCGTCGTTCCTTGCCTCGAATCCCGCCGGCTGGACGGTCGCTGCGGTGCTTGGCGCAGTGGGGTTGGTCTTCAGCTTCTACAAGGCAGTGCGAAGCTTCTTCAGCTCTGACTACAAGATGGCTCAGCAGCGCAAGTCTGCGGATGAAAATCTCGACAAGGTGTTCGCGAAATTGGCTGAAATGCTGAAGCAGAACATCGATTCTGCCAAGACCCAGATCGGTGACGCGCTGGATGAAGCCAAGAAGCAGATGAACATTCCCTACGAACAGAGTGACGGCACCCGTAAGGCCTTGGAGAGGATTGCCGCCGACATGAAGGCCTTGCGCGACAAAGTCGGCAAGGCGTCCGCTTTTGATACGGCTGCCGTTCTTGAAAACGCAGCATGAGTACAGGAGTCTTTGCAAAATGACCAGCACAATTCATTCGTTCGAGCAGCAGAGGCAGAAGGCCTTGCGCATCCTGTCCAGCTTGACCGCTTTCGTCGACGAGGGGCGGGATCTCGGGGTCCAACTGCACGCCGAGTTGGTGGAAAAACTAAAGGCGTCGGTGGAAATTACTACTGACCAGAAACTCAAGGTAGCGTTGGTCGGCGGATTCTCTGAGGGCAAGACTTCGATTGCTGCGGCCTGGCTGGAGGAGCTTGATCGCAAGAGCATGAATATCAGCCAGCAGGAGTCATCGAGCGAGGTCGCGATCTATAACTTCAAGGATCAACTGCAGATCATAGATACGCCAGGGCTGTTTGGCTTCAAAGAAAAGACCAACGCAACGACCGCTCAGATAGAGAAATACAAGGACATCACGAAGCGTTATGTGAGCGAGGCTCATCTGATTCTCTATGTGATGAACCCGACCAATCCGATTAAGGAGAGCCATACCGAAGACTTGAAATGGTTGTTTCGCGCGTTGAACTTGTTGCCCCGCACGGTATTCGTGCTGAGCCGGTTCGACGAGGTGGCAGACATGTCGGATCCGGCCGAGTTCCGGGAGCAGTTTTTGATCAAGAAGACATCGGTTCTCAAGCGATTGGACGACGTTCTGGATCTGACGGCGCAGGAGCACACGGATGTCAGCGTAGTGGCCGTTGCTGCTAACCCTTTCGATATGGGCGTCGAGCATTGGCTGCAGAACCTCGCTGAGTTTCGTCGCCTTTCACGTATAGACGAACTGCAGGCGGCAACACAGAAGAAAATAGAGGGTAATGGTGGTGTATTGGTTCTGGTGAATGAAACCAAGAAAAGCATCATCTCGGACATCATCACCAAGCAGTTGCCTGCGGCAAAAGAGGCTTATGCCATGCTGGCTGACGAAGCCCGGCGCGTAACTGAAATCAAGCAAAGCCAAACCATCGAGTTGCAGCGGGTTTACGGAAATATCGGGCAGGCTCAGGTGCGTCTGCGAGGCCGCCTGTTGCGCTATTTCGAAGACGTGCAATTGCAGGCCAAGAATGTCACGCTAGAGACGTTCGATGATTTCATGCACCGCGAAATTGGCAATGAAGGATGTCTGGTCGAGCAACGAATCCAGGAGATATTCAGTGACGAAGTTGGCGGGATCTCGCGCGACCTGAATCGGATTGCAGTTAACGTCAACAACGAACTAGAGCATTACAACGACGTGGTGACAACGCTGGGGAAAAAGGGAGTGAAGTTCCTTTCACAGCCTGGAGTCATCACCAACAGCAGCGTCCTGGCGGTGCGCGACGGCATCAGCACGGCAACCAAGATGGTTGGCCTCGACATTGGCAAGTATCTTAAGTTCAAACCCTGGGGAGCGACGAAATTGGCCAATGGCCTGGGCAGTGCGTTGGCCGTGGTCGGGATTGCCCTGGAAGCATGGGATAGCTATAAGGCGCAAGAGCGCCAACAGGCTTTCGCGCAGGCCATTGAAACCATGCTCAAGAATCTGCAGGAGCAGTCCAAGGACGTCGTACGGTTGGTCGACTCTCCTGACTTTTCCGAGAAATTCTTTCCTGCCTTTGCGCATCTCAAGCAACAACTCGGTGCCATCGATGCCGAAATGCACACATTGCAGGAGCGCCATTCCCGCTTCAAGAAGTGGTATGACTACGGCACGGTCATCGATGCTCAGTTTCGTGAAATCAACGAAAGCGATCGGGTCAACTGGGAGCAGGTGCCAGATATCGTGCTTGATACGGCTCCCGTCATCTCATCAGTGGCGCCGGTTCCCGCGTCCGTTGCGCCGCCTGCTGCCTCACCGGCTGCGAAGGTTTCGCTCTGGTCTCGGTTGTTTTCTTGACAAGAGCGTCTTGCCGCCGAAGCCCAATGTGAGGGGGGGATGTGCCCGTCGCTTCCATTTCGGAGCGCAGAGCGCCTCTTCGTACGGTCACGAATGAGATTGCCGTCGAAGAGGCGACAAGCGATAAAGCGCGCGGCTTTTCCTGGTGAGCGGGGTCAAACAGCCCGATCACTAACATCGATGCTGTCCTAGAAGTCCAAGCGGATCAGGGTGCAGCTCGCGGCGGACGCGAGCGCTCAACTGGCGGGGAGCGTAGCTTCAACCGTTCGAAGCCTCTTGGATACTTTTTTCAAGTTAGGTGAACCATTCCGGTGAAATCCTCAACTTGAATGAACCAAACGCACCAAGTTCAATGAACCAAAAATTCCTAAGTCATTGATTTTTATAGGATGGAATTTTTAACTTCAATGCACTTCGACAGCTGGCAATAGATCAGCCGACCGGAAGGCGCCGGCTTGCACCATGGCGATCGGCGTGGTGCCGACCGCCAGCAGGGCGCTGCGGCGCGTCAGCGGGGAATTCCCGTGTCGAAGACTTAGCCTACGAAAATGTAGTCTGACACTTTAAATGAGCAATGGCGATCGGCGTGGCGCCGACCGCCAGCAGGGTGCCGCGGCGCGTCAGCGGGGGATCCCCGTGTCGAAAACGTTGCCTACGAAAATGTAGTCTGACACTTTAAATGACCATCAACCGCCATAGCATTGTGCGTAAGTAAAGTCGACCAGGCGCTTGTCTGAGGCATCCTGTGGCGTGGACGGCTCTACCTGGAAATGCCCGAACATGTCGTCGTTGCAGATCCTCACGTTCTTGCGCTGCGCACCTTCCTGCAATACGCAGGAGCCGCCAAAACTGTGATTGCTCCCAGCGACGCCAACGGGCAGATCAATCAGCTGGCTGCAACCGATGATTCGGCCTTTTTGCTTCTGATGCGCCAACGATTGGTTGAACGATTCAACGCGGGCGTTGGGATCACGAATCGGCACGACATTGACGCATTCGCCACTAGCGGTTTGGTTGCCCGGCAGCTTGCAGTCTGAGTACACCTCGCCGTTGGCAATATGTTTTTCATTACGCGCCAGCATGGCGATGCGGGCTGTGTATGCCTGCTGCAGGCACGCGATGTCTTGACACATGTCACGAGCGTATTTGATCCAGTTGCGCTGTTCTTTAGCCAACGCTTTCTTGCCATAGGCATCGGTTGCGGCCTGTGCTGTTTCATAGGCCCCTTGCAATTTCCCATCCAGCGCGGATGTCTCGGCATCGCTGCAGATCAACCGTTCCGTCGTGCTCACGGCCTTGTTGCAATCAAAACTGGCGGCCTGGGCGCCAGTCCATAGCGTTGCAAGGCCCAACGTCAAGAGAAGCTTCATCGCAGCGGTAGACCGTATCTTCAGTGCGTAAGCGGGTGAGCGTGTGGAATGCGGCTGGGTCATGATCCTATCTTCTCAAGTTGGATGTCGACGATGTCTTGCGTACAGCGCGACACATCTGCCTCGTGCCACGTCAAATCAGCTTGACCGAGCTAATGCGCATCTGGTCTTGTGATCTTGTCGCTGGAGCATCAGAGGCATTCTTATTTAGATACCCGGCTCAGTTTTTACCAGATTCAGGCAGGCGTCTGTGCCTTTACCAACTGAAGCGGCAGGCAGATCAAGGCGACCGGCCCGAAGGGGATGATCAGAAACCCATACGGGCCCGCCCAGAACGGCATCGCGCGGCCGCTTCGGCGCCGCCGTCGTAGACGTAGCCTGGCACCTTGAATTCCCCGCATCGACACTTCGATCAGGAGGTCGCCAGTAGTACCGAGGTCAGCGCTACGGTGCCTCGATCTCTTTTTCCTTCTGCTTCTCTTTGTCCTTTTTTTCGCCATCGTAGTGAGACTTGATGGCGAGGAACATGCCGGTGCCCAGCACGAGAAGCTTGAACGTACCGAAGATTACGGGGACCCAAAAATTCATCATTGCCTCAAAACGCTGCTTCAGGTGGGGAGGGGCGAGCGTGAGCGCCATACTCCCTGTAGACGCTCAAATTCTACCGCCAAATTCCATACAACCTGTTGAATGGTTCTTGTTGTATGGTTTTTTGGTATTTTTATCGTTATAAAAATCCATACATAAGGGAATATGGCCTCACTTGTGTCATGTTTGAAAAAACAAACATGTCTGAAGTGAGGTCCCCTGCAGCAGCCTCTGGCGAGCGATACCCCTCAATCTCCCAGCCGAACTTCAGCGCGGCGCAGCACCGGTCATTCGATCCGGATGTTGCCGTCCTTGATCACCTTCGCCCATTTGTCATGCTCTGCCTGCACGAACGCGGCGAAGTCGGCTTGGCTGCCGACTTTGGGTTCGCCGCCTTGCCGGCGGATCTGGTCCGCGACGGCGGGGGAGGCGAGCAGTTGCTCGGTCTCGTCATGCAAGCGGGCCACGATGGCAGGGGGCACCTTGACCGGGGCGAACAGCGCGAACCAGCCTTCCACCGAATAGCCGGGCAGGCCGGCTTCGGCGATGGTCGGGACGTTGGGCAACAAGGGCGAGCGCTGCGCCGAGGTCACGCCAAGCGCGACCAGCTTGCCGGCCTGGATGTGCGGCAGGCACACAGGCAGGTTGCAGAACATCACTTGCACGCGGTTGCTCATCAGGTCCGGCAAGGGCTCGGCGCCGCCTTTGTAGGGAATGTGCACCATGTCGGTCTTGGACAGGGACTTGAACAGCTCGGCCGACAAGTGCTGGCTGCCTCCCGCGCCGCTGGAGGCATAGCTGTAATTGTTGGCCTTGAGTTCTTCGATCAGGCTTTTGACGTCGCGCGCCTTGACCTGCGGACTGACGACCAGCACGTTGGTCACCGAGGCGACGTTGGCGACAGGCACGAAGGCCTTCATCGCATCGAACTTCAGGTTCGGGTAGAGGCTGGGATTGATGGCATTGGTGCTGGCCGCGCCCATCAGCAGCGTGTAGCCGTCGGGCGCGCTTTCCGCGACGTACCCCGCACCGATGTTGCCGCCGGCTCCGGCCTTGTTCTCGACGACGATTGCGGCGCCCAGGCGCTCTGACAGGCCCGTGGCCACGACCCGGGCCAACTGGTCGGTGGCGCTGCCCGGGCCGAAAGGCACGATCAGGCGGATGGGCTTGTTTGGATACTGGGCGTCCGCGGCGTGCGCGGGCGGCGTGGCGGCCATGGTCAGAATGCCGGCCATCGTCAGGCCCGCGGCAAGTGCTGCCCTGCGGTGTTTCTGCATGAACATTGGTGTTCCCCTTGAGCTATGTGTGCTTCGCCCGCGCTATCCCGCGCGTGGCGGCGAATTCATAGTAAGGAGCGCCTATTCATAGATCCAATACAAATACTCCCGCGTATTAAGACGAAAATCGACCTTATCTGTTGAAGGGCGGATCGCGGTCGCCAGAGAGGTGCCTGGCCGCCATTCTCGCGCCAGGTCGGGATCGGCGGGCACGGCAAGGCGTTCCGGTCGGATTGACTGCGCCTCGGCGTTGACAACACATAACTGAAAAGTTATAAATCAACCCATAACTTTTTGGCTATGAATTGGGCGAGATCAGCGTATGGATAGGGAGCCGGCTCGTGTTCTGTTTACCGCCTTGGGCGATTCGACCCGGCGGGCGATTTTTCAGCAGCTCACGCTTGAGGGTGAGCTGACGGTCGGCCGCTTGACCGATCACGCCGGCATTTCCCAGCCGGCCGTCTCGAAACACCTGGCGGTGCTGCGGCACGCCGGGTTGGTGGAGGGGCGCAAGGAAGGGCGCGAAACGTACTACCACGCCACGTCGCAGGGGCTGGCCCCCTTGATCGACTGGCTGCAAGTCTATGGCGTCTTCTGGCGTGACCGGCTTGATGCCTTGTCCGACGTGCTGGACAGGATGGACACATGATGGCGGCGCAAGATTCGCACAGCCTGGTGTTCAACAGGACCTTGCGGCATCCGCCAGAAAAAGTGTGGCGCGCGCTGACGCAGTCGTGGCTGATAGAAGAATGGCTGATGGCGAACGACTTCGTTGCCGAGGTCGGCCATCGTTTCACCGTGCGCGCGGCGCCGCTGCCGGGATGGTCGGGCATCACGCACTGCCAGGTAGTGGCGGTGGAGTCGCCGCGATTGCTGGTCTATCGCTGGGGCGATGGCACCGAGTCGGCCAGCGGCTTGCAGACCACGGTCACGTGGACGCTGACGCCCGAAGGGGGCGGCACGCGGCTACGAATGGAGCAGTCCGGCTTTCCGTCGCCGACCGCGCTCAGCTATGTGCGGCTGGGCCAGGCGTGGGCACGCTTTCTCGACAGGCTCGATAGCGTCGTGTCTCGCATCAGCGACTGATCACTCGTTTTCTTTTTTTCTTTTCGGAGGCTGGCTGTCGGCCTCCGTGGCCAGGCTCGTCCTGCAAAAACGTCAGGCGGGAATTGTTTATGGAGCATTGCATGTCGAACGTCCAGATCGCGGTCATCTACCACAGCACCTATGGCCACACCGCCAGGCAGGCGCACGCCGTGCGGGCCGGTGTGGAACGGGTCGAAGGCGCGCACGCGCTGCTGCTGACCACGGAACAAGCCCAGGCCCGCTGGGACGACCTGGCACAGGTGGACGGCATCATCTTTGGAACGCCCACCTATATGGCCAGCGTTTCCGCGGCGTTCAAGACCTTTCAGGAAGCGACGTCGCCCGCCGTGCTGTCCAAGGGGGCCGCCTGGCAGAACAAGCTGGCCGCCGGGTTCACGAACTCGGGCGCGCACGCGGGCGACAAGCTGGCCACGCTGATCCAGCTTGCCTTGTTTGCCGCGCAGCATGGCATGCACTGGATCAACATGGCCTTGCCCCCGGCCAACAACTCGGCGACCGGTTCCGAGCGCGACTTGAATCGCCTGGGCTTCTGGCTGGGGGCCGGCGCGCAATCCAACGTGGACCAGACCGCGGACACGGCGCCGCCGGAATCCGATCTGGAAACGGCGAGCCATCTGGGGCAGCGCGTGGCGCAGGTGGCGCTGCAGATGGCTCGCGGCCGGGCAAATCAATAACCCAGCGCCCCGCCCGCCGGCGCCCGATTGTCGTGGCCGCCGAAGATCAAGCCGCGTTTTTCGTCCACCACGATGGCGTCGGCCACGCTCCAGTTTTCTTCCGTCTTAAAGCGGTGGCCCATCTTTTCGAGCATGGCCTGGGTGTCGGGCGACAAGGCGCCGGCTTCCAGGTAGGCCGTGTCCGGCAGCCACTGGTGATGGATGCGCGGGGCGTCGACGGCGGCTTGCACGTCCATGCCGTAGTCGATGACGTTGAGGATGGTCTGCAAGGTGGTGGTGATGATGCGCGGGCCGCCGGGGCTGCCGGTCACCATGAATACCTTGCCGTCCTTGAGCACGACCGTGGGCGTCATGGAGCTGAGCGAACGCTTGCCCGGGGCAATGGCGTTGGCCTTGCCTTGAATCAGGCCGAACACATTGGGCGCACCCACCTTGGCCGTGAAGCCTTCCATGGTGTCGTTCAGGAAGAAGCCGGCGTCACCCGCGACTTTGCCCGTGCCGAAACGCAGGCCCAGCGAGTAGGTGACCGAGACCGCGTTGCCGGCCTTGTCGACGATGGAGTAATGCGTGGTGTGGTTGCCTTCCTTGACCGGCACGCCGCCCTTGATGTCGGACGAAGGGGTGGCGCGGGCCGGGTCAATGCTGGCCAGGACCTGTTTTGCGTAGGACTTGGAAATCAGGTTGTCGACCGGATTCTGGACGAACCGCGGATCACCGAGTTCGACGTTGCGATCGGCGAAGGCGCGGCGCAGGGTTTCGATATACAGGTGGGTGCTGGCTGCCGACCGCAAGCCCATGTCCTTGAGCGACACGTTCTCAAGCACGTTCAGGCTTTCGCACAGCGAGATGCCGCCTGAACTGGGCGGGGCGGCCGAAACCAGGGCGTAGCCCCGGTAGTTGCAGTGAATGGGCTTGTAGACCAAGGCCTTGTACTGCGAGAAGTCTTCCGCGGAAAAGATGCCGCCGCCCGCCTTGCTGGCGCGCACGGTTTCGTCGGCGATCCAGCCGCCGTAGAACGATTGTGGCCCTTGGTCTGCGATGGTTTGCAGGGTCTTGGCTAGGGCGGGTTGGCGGAAGCGTTCGCCCGCGCGGTAGGGCCGGTCTCCGTTCAGGAAATACTTCTTGGCGTAGGTATCCGTCTTGGCGAACGTGGTCAGCAGATCGGCGTGCTCGACGACGTCGTCCCACTGGGTCAGCACGTAGCCATCGCGCGCCAGTGCCACGGCGGGCATCACCAGTGATTTGCTGGGCAGGCTGCCAAAGTGTTCGCGCGCATATTCCAGCCCGGCGACCGTACCGGGCACGGCGGCGCCCAGCCAGGACCGCGATACCACTTCCTTGCGCACGTTGCCGTCCTTGTCCAGGTACATGTCGGCGCTGGCGGCCAGCGGCGCGGCTTCGCGGAAATCGACCATGGTCTCGCGGCCATCGGCCATGCGTATGACCAGGAAGCCGCCGCCGCCGAGGTTGCCGGCCTGGGGCAGGGTGACCGCCAGCGCATAGCCCACGGCGACGGCGGCATCCACGGCGTTGCCGCCTTGTTTCAGTACATCCACGCCGACCTGGCTGGCCAGCTTGTGGGCGCTGACCACCATGCCATTTTCTCCTTGGGCGGGAGGCGGTGATACCGCCTGTGCGGGTACGGCAAGAAGCAGCGCGCCAGCGCTGGCAATGGACGCGAACAGCGGACTACGGATAAGGCAGTGCATGCAATGTCTCCTGATTATTATGGGTGTCGGCGCGCCCGGCGAGGGACGCTCCGCGCAGCCATTCTGGAAGCGTGCCGGGCGGGCCACAAACGAAAAAAAATCCCGACGTCATTCCATGGCGGCATGCTGCAGCGCAAAAGCGACTGGAGTCCGGAGCCATGGCAGCGCGGTGTGGCCCGTGACAATCGTCAAGACGTCAGGCCTGGACAAGGCGGCAGGTCAGGCGCCCGCCCACACCGTCGGACGACGCGCATGCCAAGGCATTGTTTGCTCCAGCTGTCCGGCCAGGCGCAGCAGCACGTCCTCGCGGGCAAAGGCGGCTGCGAACTGCATGCCGATGGGCAGGCCGCTGCTGGCGGCGGTTGCCATGGGGACGGACATGGCGGGCGTGCCGGCCACGTTGAATATCGGCGTGAACGGCGAGTGCCGAAAGACGCGCGCCGTCCATTCCAGGCCATTCATTTTGGCCGCGCCGTCGCTGTACGTGCCCAGCGGCTGGGGCAATTGGGGCAGGGTGGGGGTCATCAGCACATCGACACGCTCGAACCAGCCGGCCACCGTCCGGGCTACGCGGTTGCGTACTTCCAGGGCACCGGCGAAGTCGGATGCGCGTGCCTGCAGGCCATAGGCGTAGCAGGCCAGCGTCGACGGTTCCAAGGTGCTGGCATCGATGCGGCGGCCGGTGGCCGACGCCAGGCCGTCAATCCAGCGCACCAGGGTGGCGCACCAGATCTGTGCGTTGGCATGCACGAAGGCTTCCCAGGACACGCCCAGGTCGAAGGACGCTTCTTCGATCTGATGGCCCTGCGCCTGCAAGTGCAAGGCCGCAAGCTGCGTGGCTTGCGCGATGTCGGCATCTACCGCGCCGGCATTCCAGGGCGTGCGCAGCAGGCCGATTCTCAAGCGCCCCGGGTCACGGCCGACCTGCGCCAGAAAGCGCTCGGCGGGTGCCGGCGTGTAGTAGGGATCGCCAGGTGATTGGCCCTGTATGGCGTCCAGCAGCGCGGCGCTGTCGCGCACCGTGCGGCTCAGGCCCAGCTGCACGCCGAACCCGGCGAACACTTCGTCCAGGCCGGGGCCGTGCGAACTGCGCCCGCGTGTGGGCTTCAGCCCGAACAGCCCATTGAACGCGGCGGGCACGCGGATGGAGCCCGCGGCATCGGTGGCATGCGCCAGGGGCACGATGCCTGCCGCGACGGCGGCGCCCGCGCCGCCGCTCGACCCCCCGGCGCTGAGCAGCGGATTCCAGGGATTGCGAGTCGGCCCTACCAGCGCCGATTCGGTTTCGGTGCTGAAGGCCATTTCGGGAGTGGTGGTGCGGCCGATGGTCTGCAGGCCTGCCGCCTTGAATCGGCTCATCAAGTACGAGTCTGCCGGGGCGACCAGACCCGCCGCCAACCGGCTGCCCAGCTCGCTGCGCCGCCCCGCGTACGAGACGGCCAGATCTTTGATGAGAAAGGGCACACCCGCCAGCGGACCGCTCGCCGGGGGCTGGGCAACGTCTGGCTGCCAGTGTTCGATGACCGCGTTCAGGCGCGGGTTCACCGTTTCGATGGCTGATGCTGCCAAGGCGGCCAGCTCGGCGGCGCTGACGTCGCCGCGGGCAACCAACTGCGCGAGGCCCACACCGTCGTGGGCGCTGTATTCGTTCAAATTCATGGTTTGTTCCTGAGTAGGGGTAGAGCAAAGATATCGGCTGGCAGCCGGTTTTATTAGCCCGTTTCAGTGGCAAGGATTGAACCGTTCATGGGACAATCTGACGATGAACCGTGATATGAACGACACGCTGGTGTTTGTGCGCGTGGTACAGGCCGGCAGCTTCACTGCCGCGGCCCACGCGCTGCAGATGCCCAAGACCACCGTGAGCCGACGCGTCATGGCGCTGGAGCGCTTTATCGGTGTGCAATTGCTGCGACGCTCTACGCGGTGCCTGAGCCTGACCGAGGCGGGCGCCGTGTATTTCGAGAAGTGCAAGCAGGTGGCCGAAACGCTGGAAGCGGCCGAGTCCGCTGTCCAGCAGCTGCGTGACGGGCCTCGCGGATGGCTGCGCGTGACCTTGCCGTACTCGTTCGGCGTCAGCTGGTTTGCGCCATTGATTGCGGGCTTCAGAGCCCGTTACCCGGACATCCGGCTTGAGTTGCTGGCCTCACACGAGACGCTGGACCTGATCAAGGAAGAACTGGATGTGGCCCTGCGATTGGGGGCGCTGCCGGATTCCTCGCTGGTGGCTCGCCGCCTGGGCGGCTTTCCCACCGGCATCTACGCCAGCCCGGCCTACCTGGATCAGCACGGCTGCCCCCAAAACCCTGATGATCTGGGCGATCACAAGGTGCTGTCCCTGCATCAGGGACAGCAGGACGTGGGGCATGTCTGGCCCCTGCGCCAGGGTAGCGGCCGGCTGCGCGGCTATCTGGTGAACCCGGTGGTGATCGCGTCCGATCCGGCGCTGCTGCGCGATGCCGTGCTGGCCGGCGAAGGACTGACCTTGGCAATGGAAGCCAGCATGGCGGCCGATGTGGCCGAAGGGCGGCTGGTGCGGGTGCTTGCCCAATGGCAAGGACCCGTCCAGGAATTCCACGCCGTCACCCCGCGCGAGCGGCTGCCGTCGCCGAAGCTCAAAGCCTTCATCGACTACCTGCGCGAAGCTATCCGGCAGTAGGTGGCTGCGGCAGGCGCAGCGGCGTGGCGTCGGGAATTTTCAGCGTGTAAACGCTTAATGTTCCAGACAGGGAGAACCGCCTACAGTATTGAACGCATCGATTTCACGGTGCGATCAGGAGCGAGGCAATGAGAACAGGAAGATTCTTTTCATATATCAAATGGGGGGTGCTGTGCGGGCCGTTGCTGTTGGCCGCGAACGGCTGTGCCACCCGCGAAGCCGCCAGTCCCCCGCCAGCGAAAGTGTCCAAGCTGGAGGCGCCGGTGAAGCGGGTCGCGGATCAGGTGCTTGCCGTGAAGGGGGCGGCTGGCGTGGGAGATCTTCCGCTGTATGCGTCGATGGACATCGTGGCCGCGGCCCCGAAGGTCTCGACCGTGCTGATCGTCATTCACGGCACGCTGCGCAATGCGGATACCTACTTCGACACCGGCAAGGAAATCCTGTCGGGAGCCGGCAAGCCGGACGGCAGCGTGCTGGTGGTGGCGCCGCAGTTCCTGACCGCGCCGGACGTCAAGCAATTCTCGATGCCGCCGCAGACCTTGATGTGGACGCAAGAGGGCTGGAAGAGCGGCGAACCTGCCATCGGGCCGGCGCCGATCAGTTCATTCGAGGCGATTGATGCCTTGCTGGATCACTTTGCGGACAAGCGTCTTTATCCCGCGCTGCGCAATGTCGTGGTGATGGGGCACTCGGCGGGCGCGCAGATCGTTCAACGTTATGCCGTGGTGGGCCAGGGCGGCACGTTGCTGGCGCGCAAGGGCGTGCCCGTGCGCTTCGTGGTGGCGAACCCTTCCAGCTATCTGTATTTCAGCGACCAGCGGCCCAACCCTGCGCCCGCCGGCACGTGTCCCGCCGCGACGAAGTGGAAGTACCAGCTTGAGGGCGGGCCGCCCTACGTGGCGTCGCAGAACGCGGACGAGGTCGAGGCCCGCTATGCCAAGCGGCGCGTGGAATACCTGTTGGGCCAGGCAGACACCGATCCCTATACCCACTTCATCGATCGTTCATGCGGCGGCATGGCGCAAGGCCCCAACCGGCTGGAACGCGGCCTTGCCTATTTCGACTACCTGAAGAGCCGGCATCCTGCGGGGCTGAATCAGCGCGTCGTGCAGGTGCCTGGGGTGGGCCACAATAACCTGGGGATGTTCACGTCGGTGTGCGGGATGGCCGTGCTGTTTGATCGTCCCGTGCCGGCGAGTTGTCCGGTGGTGGGGCGGCCCGGGCCGCGCACCAACGCTGGGTCGCCACCGAGCCGGCGACCGCCAGGATGATCGGCACCAGGAAAGCCTGATCGACCCGCGTGAATTCCAGGATCAGGACGATGGCGGTCAGTGGCATGCGCATGGACGCCGCCAGGAACGCCGCCGCGCCCACCACGGCGTAGGCGCCGGGGGGCGCGTCGGGCCAGACCAGGTTCCAGGCCGCGCCTAGCACGACCGCCAGCAGGGCGCCGATAGCGATGCCGGGCGTGAGCAGGCCGCCGCTGGCGCCCGCACGCAGCGAACCGCTGGTGATGGCCAGCTTCAGGACGAGCAGCAGGGCGGCCGTGCCCAGCGTCAGTTCGCTGCTGAAGCCCAGCTGTGCCGGACCCTTGCCGTTGCCCAGCAGGGCCGGCAGAAAGATCGCCAGGACGCCGATCAGGGTGAAGTTGACGAACGCCGCGACCGGCAGCCGCCACCCGCGAGCGGCCTGGCGCCGCGCGGCAGAGGTCAACTGCACGAAACCCTGGGCCGCGATGCCGAAGAGGGGGCCGGCCACGGCGGCCCAGACAATCAGGCTGGCGCCGGCGGTCATGGGCGGCACCGCGTACTGGATTTCGTTGCCCAGGCCGATCCACGCGATGACGGCGCCGATGCAGCAGGTCACCAACGCGACGGCGGCGGCAGGCCAGGCAAATGTGCCCAGCAACACTTCCAGCACGAACAGCGCCGCGCCCAGCGGCACGTTGTAGACGGCGGCCAGGCCTGCGCCCGCGCCGCACGCCACGATCAGGCGGTGCTGGTCGGCCGGCAGGCGCAGCCATGTCGACACGCCGCTTGCCGCCAGCGCGCCGACTTCTCGTGGCGCGACTTCGCGGCCCAGCGGCGAGCCCAGCCCCACCGTGATGATCTGCAAGACGGCATGCGCCAAGGTGGTCTTGGCCGGCATGCGCGCGGCCGGGTTCTGCACGGCCTGCGTCACGCTGATGAGCGGCCTGCCGAACCGGTAGATGAGCCACCAGCCACAGCCCGCCACGAGGCCGCACAGCATCAGGACGGCCAGGCGCCGACTGTCGCTGGCGCCTTCCACGCCTTGCAGGAAGGTCTCGGGGCCGATGATGCGATCCAGGCTGTAGCCGTAGGCCAGGTGCTGCACGGCGTGCAGCAACATGCCCAGCAGCATGCCGCCCAGGCCGGCGGACAGGCCGGTCAGCAGGATGGCGAGCAGCAATCGTGTACGAGCGGTCTGGTCGTCGGCAGGCGTGTCGTTCATGCCAGGGGCGATTCCTGTCGGTGGCGGATGGGGGCGGCCGCCAGGGGTGGATGATGATGGACGGTAGGCCAGGCGGCGTCAACGAATCGTTAAGAGCTGCGCTGTTTCAGCGCCGGACTCTTGCGCAATCGCGGCGCCGCGAATTCGATGAAGGACTTTACCCGTGCCGGGGCCCTGCCGCCGCCGACATAGACCAGATGCACCGGTACCAGTGCAGGTTCGTAGTCGGTCAGAATCGCTTGCAGCCGTCCCTGCGCAAGCAGGTCCTGCACCTGGTAGGACAGCGCCCGAATCAGCCCGTGGCCGGCCAGCGCGGCCTCGATCGCCACTTCCTGCGAATTCACGGTCAAGCGAATTTCCGGTTGCGGCGGTTGATATCTGCGTGAGCCGTTGGGCGCCGGGAACAGCCATTGGGCCATGCGCACGTCGTACGCCATGGCCACGGCGCGGTGCGCGGCCAGGTCGTTGAGGGTGCGGGGTTCGCCATGCCTGGCCAGATAGTCCGGCGAGGCCACCACCACGTGCCGCAGCGCGCCGACGTGCACGGCGGTCAGGCCGGAGTCGGACAGGTGGCCGATGCGCACCGCCACGTCGATTTCGTCGGCAACCAGGTTGAGCACTTGATAGGTGAATACCGCCCGCACGCGCATGGTCGGGTAGGCCGCGAGGTAGTCGAGCAGCAGGGGCGCGACATGCAGTCGGCCGAACGAGACGGGGGCAGTGATGGAGATTTCGCCTTCGGGCAGCGCCTGCGCGGTGCGGGCCGACATTTCGGCCTGGCCGATCAGGGCCAGGATGCGGCGGGCGTCTTCGGTGAAGCGGATGCCGGCTTCGGTCAGGCGGACTTTGCGGGTGGTGCGTTCAATCAGGCGAACGCCCAGTTGGCGTTCCAGGGCGGCGATGGTGCGTGTGACGGCCGGCGCGGAAATCGCCAATTGCCGGGCCGCCTGCGCGAACCCGCCGGCATCGGCCACTGCCACCACGACCCGCAGCTGTTGAATGTCCGTCATTGCAGAATGCGTAATTCTGAAATACCGCCGGCAGGGATACCCACGGGGGGCGGCCTTCGGAATAATGGCTGCGAAGGCAATCTGATTCTATCGCTATCAGGCGCGGCCGCAACCCTCTGGCCCGCGCGCCCAGGAGGATGTCATGAAAGTGATCAACCTGACCGAAGGCATGCGTTTTGGTATCGGGGTGGATGGCCTGACCGAAGAGGCCCGCGCGACGGCCATCGATTTCGACGGGGTCGTGCAGGGCAGTGATGGCCAGGGCGGGCAGTTCGTCACGTCGGATGTGCGCATCATCGAATCGCAAGAGGCGTTGATGGAATCGATGAATCTGTCGGTCGCCGCCAGCGTGCATTACCTGCCGGTGGGCGAGGCCAACGCCAAGTTCTCGTTGGCGCAGCAGCATTCGGTGAATCACTATTCCCTCTACATCCTGTTTTCGGCGAGTGTGCGCAATGCGCCCCGCCATATGTCGGGCGCACGGTTGACGCCTGCCGCCGCCCAAGCCTATCGCAATGACCCCGAAGACTTTCGCCTGACCTACGGCGACTATTTCATCGACGAGGTCCACAGTGGCGGCGACTTCTATGGCGTGTTCGTGTTCGAGACTTTCGACGACACCAGCCGCTCGGCGCTGAAGACATCGCTGGATATGTCGATTGGCAATTTCATGGCGGGCGGCGACATCAACCTCTCGTTCCAGAACACCATCGAAGAGGCCAAGAAGCGGTCGTCGATGCAGATTCGAGTGGTCATGGCAGGCGGCTCAGGGCAGGAAAACCCGACCAACATGCAGGAACTGAAAGAGCTGTACCGAACCTTCAACCAGGCGGTCAGGGATCATCCGGTGGATTTCAAGGGCACGCTCAAGGAATTCCGCTACCTGCCCATGCCGGCCGGCCCCAGCTGGGCCGAGCGCGCGGTGCGTGACGACACGATCAAGGAATGCGGCAAGCGCATCGTCGAGGGCATCGCGTTGCGGTCGAACCTTGATTTCATCCTGCGTTATCCCGAGCAATTCGAGACGCCAGACATCGAAACGCTCAAAGCGGCGTACCGCGACGTGGACGCGCTGCTGCCCAGGCTGGCCGCAAGGGCGGGGGAGTGCTCGCGGGATCTGTCCCACTGCACGCTGGAAGGCACCCAGCCCGTGAGGGTCGATCTGCCCAAGCGCAAGGAAGATGCCGGCGATCCGCTACAGGTGAAGTGGCGGGACATTCTCGAACATGATGCGCGGGCAGCTCCCTGGGTAGCCGAGGCCAATCTGAAGACGCCCCTGGCCAACTACGACCGCGGGCCGCGAGGCGGCCGCTACAAGCTGTTCGTGGGGGCGAACGGGCCCACGGGTGGCCTGTTCTGGCACCCGGACCTGGGCGCGCACGTGGTGTACGGCGCGATATTCCAGGAATACCTCAAGCGAGGCCATTGCGAAGGCCCGCTCGGCTACCCCCGTACGGACGAGGCGACCATCGAAGGCATGCTGGTCGACGGGCTGGACCGGATCAGCATCTTCGAACGCGGACAACTGTGGTGGGACCAGCAATCGGGCAAGGTATCCGATCAACGGCCGCCCAGCCGGTTTCTGGTGAAACTCGATCTGCAGGATCATGCGGTGAAGATGCAGGACGTCCTGAAGAACCCAGGACGCATCGCGATCCACCAGCTCGTTGCGCGCAATGCGCTGCGCCCGCGCTGACGGCGGCATCGCCGTCATTCAAGCAGGACTTCGGCCCACTTGAGGAGCCTATCCATGAGCACACTGACATCTCGATTGTTCACCCAGGCCGACCCGGTCACGTTCCAGCGCCTGGAAAACTGTGCGAACGGCGTGCCCAATGAAGTGGCCAGCCACTTCGCCATGGGGCAGCAGGGAGAACACATCCGGCGGGTGCAGACTGCCCTGAGCACGATTGCCGACCGGCTGCCGGAACTGGGCATCGGCGCCGTGACGGTCAACGGCAGCTACGACGCCGCGTTTGCCAACGCCGTGGCGCGCTACAAGCAGGCGCGCCGTATCCTGAATTACGCCAACCAGGTCGACAACATCGTGGGACGCAAGACCCTCGCCAGCCTGGACCAGGACGTCGCCACCCTGCAAGATCGCCCGCGACTGCCCCATCAGATGCCGATCGATCCGCGTCCGCGGCCCGCAGGCTCATGCCTGCCGGTGGATCAATGCCCGTACAGCCAGTCGTTCACGTTGCAGATGCTGGGCGGCCTGACGGGCGGCGAGGTGATGGAGGGCGGGGTGTATCTGTTCGACATGCACGATGTGGCCAATGACCTGGCTGCGCGCTACGTCGGCACGGTGGCGGGACTGGCCGTGCCGGGTCCGATCCCGGTGTCTCCGTCGATCTATGGCAGTCCCACGGCGTTCAGTACGCCGACCCCGGCGCGCGTGACCGACTTCTTCGGGTTCGGAATCCTCTCCGTGACGATGACGCCGCCGTTCCTGCTGTCGGCGTCGCCCGTCACGCTGCGATACCAGGGCCAGTCGGGGCCGAGCCAGACGATGCCGTTCAATCTGGATACCGGACCTGTCAATCTGCCGGGGGCCGGCATCTATGGCGGGCTGTTGCATTCGACCACCACGTGCAATAACGTGCCAGGCGCGCGGCGGGGCGGCGCGGGTTGATGCGCCTGGCGATGGGGCGGCGGCGTCGCCGCCGCAACGCCGAGCTACCTTTGGCGCGCGTCGCGGGCGCGCACAAATCCGGCCATCAGCCCCAGGCAGGCAAAGAGGATCACGGCGTCGACCGCCGTCAACCGGTCCATCAGCCATCCGAAGCCCGGCGCACCGGCGGTCTGGCCGATGGCCAGCGCCAGGAAGGCAAGGGTCACGCCGGTGGCGGGCCGGTCGGGCAGGGCCGACACGCCCCATAGCAGGTAGATGCCCGTGAGCATGATGTAGGCGGCGCCGAACAGCAGGCCGCCGGCCAGTGTCAGGGCGGCCGAGGTGCCGTCGATGCCGATCAGCAGGATGCTGGCCGCCATCGCCGCAAGCGCTGCCCGGTGCACGGGGTTGATGCCGAATCGCGCGATCAGGTGGCCGGCGCTGGCGCCCGCGATGCCGGCCGCGCCGATGGCGGTCCAGAGCAGGCCCGCGCCCGTGCTGCCCCAGTTGAGCCGCAGCGCAACCAGCTGCCCGCCAAAGGACCAGATGGCGGTGCTGGCCGCGCCTGCCAGGCATGCCGCCAGGATCAGGCGTCGCAGCGCGCCGTCCAGCGCGGGCATGCCCTGCGCGGTGGTTGTGGTGGCGGGCGAGGCGCGCGGCAGGATCAAGGCCACGGCGAAGGCCAGGCCGAGCGCCGCCAGGGCAAAGCCCGCGAACGCGTAGCGCCACAGTTCACCCAGCAGCAGCGCCACGGGGCCCGACAGGGCCACGCCCGCGCCGGTGCCGGCGTTGATGAGGGTGTTGGTGGCGTTCTGCCGATGGGGCGGGACGGCTGCGGCCACCGCGGCAGCCAGGGGCGGCGAGACCAGGCCTGTGCTGGAGCCGGCCAGCATGACCGCGCCGGCCAGCCAGCCGGGCGAGGGCGCGATGGCGATGCCCGCCATGCCCGCAGCGGCGATCAGGGCGGCGCCCAAGGCCACATACCGGGCGCCGACGCGTTCGGTCAGCCACGCGGACAGGATGACGGCCACGCAATACGTCAGAAACGCCCCGCCGGAAATCAGCCCGACCAGCGTCGACGACAAGGGCATGTCCGCGCCGATGCGCGGCAGGAACAGGCCGAAGGCAAAGCGTGCGAAGCCGTAGCAGACGGCGATGAGGGCGAAGCCGGTCGCGCCCAGGGAACGGCTCGGGCTCATGAGGATGTCCGTATTGTGGGCAAGCCACCTCCGGAAGCGGGGCCAGGTGAGGGGCTTTCATCTTATCGCGGCGGCTCACAGCACCGGGTCCGCCGTTTGCGTCATCGCGGTGTCATGTCCGGGTCATATCGCCGGGCTAGCCTGCTGGCCGGTGTCGCCTTGTTGGGGCGTGCGCCGGCCCTGTTCCCTTACCCGACGTCCATATCGCCCGATGATAGGTACCCCGGCACCGCTCAGTGTGTTGGCGCTGGTTGGCGTGTGTCTCCTGTGCCTGGCGACGCCCATCCTGGCGGGCGGCTCCGCGTCCGCTTCGGCGGGGTTGTCCGATCCCCTGCGCGGCCAGCGGTATGACTTTGCCTTGCCCGCGCAGCCCTTGGGCGACAGCCTGGAGGCCATCGGGCATGTCGCGGGGGTGGCGGTGCTGGTCGACGAGCGCCATGCGGGTCGGCGCGCACCGGCGCTGGCGGGCCGCCTCACGGTCATGGACGCCCTGCGCCGCCTGCTGGAGGGATCGGGGCTGCGCATTCGCCAGACGGACGGCGAGGCCATCGTGGTCTATGCGCCGTCCGCCGATGGACCGGGGCGTGCCGCCACGGACGCCGGACCCGCATTGCGCGCCGAGGACATTCCCGGCGCGCGGGCCGGCGGCGCCAATTTCAGCGGATATATCGGGCGGCTGCAGAAGGCCGTGTTGCGCACACTGTGCGGCAATGCCGCCGCCCGGCCGGGGGAATACCGCCTGGCGCTGCAACTGCGGCTGGATGACGGCGGGCATGTCGCGCGGATGCGCCTTTTGGACAGCACGGGCAGCAGCCGGGTGGATGCAGCGGTGACACGCGCCATCCAGGGCATGGACGTGGGCGCGCCGCCGCCTGCCGGGATGCCGCAGCCGGTGTCGATCCTGCTGCTGCCCGGCGGCACCCATTGTGCGGCGCCGCGCCGCTCGGGGCCGTGAGGGCATGTCGATGATCTCCGCTGCGCTGCTGCGGCTGCGCCTGATCGCCCGCTACGCCGAACTGCGTCGCAGCCTGGAACGCATCGTCGGGTCGCGTGACCAGGCGTCGGCCGCGCTGCATGAAACCTGGCTGCGGCTGGATGTGGCCAAGCCCGCCAGTCCGGTGCTCAATCCCGACGCCTACCTGCTGCGCATGGCGGCGCGCATCGCCACCGACGATTGGCGGCGCAACCGCGAGCCGCTGGCCGACGACGAGCGCGAAGCGCTGCTCTACGTGGCCGACGAAACCGCGGACCCGCAGCGCATCGTGGCGGCGCGACGCGACGTGCGCACGCTGGAGGTCGCGATGGACGAGCTGCCGCCGCGCCAGCGTGCCATCCTGGCGGCGGCGCGCGTGGACGGGCTGCTCAATGCCGAGATCGCGGAACGCTTCCAGATTTCGGTGGCGATGGTGAAAAAGGAATTGGCCGCCGCCATGCGGCATTGCCGCGAACGCCTGGCCGACACCGAGGCCGTGGCCAACGGCGATGTTGTCGGCCGACGGAAATTCTGACACGATGCTCGGCGCCATGAACCCATCCGAAGACCCCAACCGCTTGCGGCGCGAAGCCGAGCAATGGTGGTTGCGCCTGCGTGACCGCGACGCGACGCGCGGCGACGCCGAAGCGATGAAGCAGTGGCGCGCGCGCAGCCCGTTGCATGCGCAGGCCTGGGACGAGGTGGCGCGGTTGTGGCAGGACCTGGACCCGGTGTTGCGCCAGGCCGTGCGCCGCGATCCGGGGTTGGCGCACCCGCCTGCCCGCAGGGGGCCGAGCCGGCCCGCCCGCCGGGCCTTTCTGGGCACGGCCATGGCCATGGCTGCGGGCGGCGCGGCGGTGGCGGTATGGCCGCCGCTGTCCCTGTGGCCGTCGTTGCTGGATTACACGGCGGATTTCCGGACCGGCACGGCCGAGCAGCGCGAACTGGCGCTGTCCGATCAGCTGCACGTGCAGATGAACACACAGACCCGCATCAACCAGCGCGGCGCGCAGGCCGGCAGCGCAGCCATCGAACTGGTGGCGGGCGAGGCCCAGGTGGAAGCGGCCGGCAGCGGCGCGCCGGTGATCGTCTACGCCGGGGCCGGCGCCACGCGGGCGCGGCAGGCGCGCTTCAACCTGCGCTATACCGGGCCCGAGGTCTGCGTGACCTGCCTGCAGGGCACGGTCGACGTGCAATGGGCGGGCGCGCAGCGCACCCTGGCCGAAGGCGAGCAGGTCACTTACGACGATACCGGCCTGCACGCGCCGCTGGCGGCCGATACGGCGCAGGTGAACGCCTGGCGCACGGGGACGTTGACCTTCGCCGGGCAGACGCTGGCCGAGGTGGTGGACGAGATCAACCGCTATCGCCCGGGCCGCGTGCTGCTGCGCAATGCCGACCTGGCCGCGCGGCGCGTGCGGATGCGCTTTGAGATTACCCAGACCGACCTGGCGCTGCACATGCTGCGCGACCTGTACGGCGCGCAGCTGACGCGCCTGCCGGGCGGCATCGTGCTGCTCAGCTGAGGGCGCTGTTACAAAATATTTAGGGGTTTTCGGTAGCCCTTCCTTCGCGTCCCTCCGTCATTGGAGTATGAGCCGCCATCACGCGCCACGAACGCGCCGATGACGTGATCTCGCTCCCTTGGCTACACGGATCAGGATTGCCCGCTATGACATCGCGTCTTCGCAAACTCCCTATGACCCGCCTTGTTGCGGCTGGCGCGCGGGGAGGCCGGCTCAAGCCGCTGCCTGCCGCGCTGGCGCTGATGCTGGTGTCGGGGGGCGTGGCCATGCCGGCCTCGGCGCAACAGGCTTTCAGCAGCGGCTGGTTCGCGGCCAAGAACGCGGCGCAGACGCAGGCCATCACGACGGGCCGGCTGCCCAACGGCGCACCGGTGAGTTCGCTGACCGGTGCGCGCCAGTCGCAGGCGGCGCGCGAGCAATTGCAGCGGTCGGTGGGCAACCTGGGCACGACGGCGGCGGCGATCGCCGCGCAGCAGGCCGCGCAACGCGCCGCGCGTGACGTGGCGTTGGCGTCGGGCGCGCCGGTGCCGGACGGCATGGCCGAAGGCGGCCTGAAGGTGGATGCCAATCCGCTGACGGCGGGTTGGCGCAATGCCCGGGCGCCGGTGACGACCGTCGAAGACGGGCGCACCAAGGTCGCCATCGAGCAGACCGGCTCGAAGGCCGTGTTGAACTGGGAAACCTTCAACATCGGCAAGCGCACCACGGTGGAATTCCAGCAGGATTCGACGTGGGCCGTGCTCAACCGCGTCAACGATCCGCAGGCGCGGCCGTCGGTGATCCAGGGGCAGATCAAGGCTGCCGGCACGGTGATGGTGGTCAATCGTAACGGGGTGGTGTTCGACGGCACGTCGCAGGTGAATGTGCGCAACCTGGTGGTGGCCGCGGCGCGCATCAGCGACACGCAGTTCGAGAACAATGGCCTGTACGGGCCGGACGACAAGACCCCGACTTTCACGGACGCGCTGGGCAAGGTGGAATTGCGGCCCGGCGCGCTCATCGAGACCAACCGGCCCGCCACCGTGACGCAATCCGGCGGCTACGTGCTGCTGGTGGGCCGCGAGGTGGACAACGCCGGCACCCTCACGACGGCCCGCGGGCAAGCGGCGCTGGTGGCCGGCGACAGCTTCATCATCAAGCGCGGCCAGGGCACCGAGGGCAATGCCGCGTCGACGACGCGCGGCAATGACATCACGCCGACGGGCGAGGGCGTGGTGACGAACCGCGGCCTGATTCTGTCGCCGCAAGGCGATATCACGCTGGCGGCCCGCACGGTGGACCAGGCGGGCGTGCTGGCGGCATCCACGTCGGTGGATTCGCGCGGCACCATCCACCTGAATGGCGTGGGCGCCAAGGCGGCGGTGACGCTGCGTTCAGGCGCGGTCAGCGCCATTCTGGTGGACGCGGACAACGCCACGGCACTGGACGGCCAGCGCGACAACCTGATGTCGCCCAGCGTCGACACGACCGGCACGCTGGCGCAGACCGACCGCAATCGGCGCGACTTGTCGCTGGTGCAGATCGACAGCGGCGGTACGGTGGATTTCCAGCGAGATTCGCTGACGCTGGCCACGGGTGGCCAGATCGCGGTCAAGGCGGCCGGGCGCAGCCTGGTGCGTGACGGCGCGCAGCTGGACGTGGCTGGCGCCATCGGCGTGGCCGTGTCGATGGAATCGAACAATCTCAAGATCAATCTGCAAGGCAACGAGCAGCGTGATTCGCCGCTGAACCGCGACGATGCGCGCTTGAACAACAGCGATGTGTGGCTGGACCGGCGCTCGCTGATCCGCGTGGCCGGCGGCACCGGCGGCTACGAGGGCGACCGCTGGTACAGCGCCGGCGGCCTGCTGGAAGTGGGCGGTTACCTGGGCACGCTGGCCGTGCCGGCCAGCCACTGGCTGGCGCAGGGCGGACAGGTCCGCTTCGAGGGCGCCGAGGTCGTGACGCAGGCCGGCTCGACCATCAACCTGTCGGGCGGCACGCTGGACGTGCAGGCCGGCACCCTGCAGCAGACCTGGCTGCGCGGCCAGGACGGACGTCTCTATACGGCCGACCGGGCGCCGGCCGACTTGCTGTACACCGGCATCTACAACGGCTTCGAGCAGCGTTCCGAGCGGTGGGGCGAGAAGGCCACGCGCCGCTTCTACAACGCGCTGCTGGCGCCGCGCACGCGCCAGGAAGACGGCTACACGGTAGGGCGCGATGCGGGGGCGCTGGTCATTTCGACGCGCAACGCCGTGCTGGAAGGCGATCTGGTCAGCAATACCTATCAGGGCGTGCGCCAGGACCGCGCGCCGCAGGCGGGCCTGGACGGCTACAGCCAGTCGCAACGCGCGGTGGCGCGCGGCGCGGCGCTGGTGGTGGGCAACGATGTGCGCTACTACGATCCTGTCGCGAGGCAGGTGCACTATCAGCTGGGCGCCACGGCGGATACCGTGGCCGAGGTGATCGTGGGCGCGGGCGGGCAGCGCCTGGCCGATGGGCTGGACCTGGCCGCCGCGTTGCCCAAGGAAAACCTGGGCAAGCTGTTCCTGGACGCGGATCGGCTCAATGGCTTTTCGCTGGGCCGGGTGCGCATCGCCGCGGGCCGGTCCATCACGGTCGATTCGGCGTTGCACAGCGCCGACGGCGGCGAAATCACGCTCTATGCGCCCGAGGTGGACATCAAGGCCAACCTGGTCAGCCGCGGCGGCCTGATCCAGGCCGGCAACATCCTGCTG
Organism: Achromobacter sp. DH1f; assembly: GCF_000633435.1. Classification (NCBI taxonomy): domain Bacteria; kingdom Pseudomonadati; phylum Pseudomonadota; class Betaproteobacteria; order Burkholderiales; family Alcaligenaceae; genus Achromobacter; species Achromobacter sp. DH1f. The sequence continues at coordinate 35,197 of NZ_AYMF01000054.1, forward strand.
CAACCCAGCTTCCTGGCGCCGCGTATCGAAGACACGGGCCTGGCGCCCCAAGCCAATCAGAAGCCTGGGGTGCACGTGGCATCGGGCGTGATGCTGGATGCCCGCGGCGTGTGGGCCAACCTGCTGCGCGACGCCGAGAGCCTGGCCGGTTTGCCGGTGCGTGACGGCGGCCGCGTGGCGTTGCGCAGCTCGGGCGACGTGACCCTGGATGCGGGCAGCGTGCTGGATGTATCGGCCGGTGCGTCGGTGCTGGCCGACGGCAAGCTGCAGGGCGGCCAGGGCGGCAGCGTGACGCTGGCCGCCTATGCGCTGAGCAGCGTGGCGGCAACCGGTGGCCAGCTGTCGATGAACGGCGACGTGCGAGGCTATGGCGTGACGGGCGGCGGCACGTTGTCCGTCTCTAGCGGCGGGCACATCGTGTTGGGTGGCCCGCTCGATCCGCAGGAAAAGGGCACGCTGCGGCTGGATGCGTCGTTGCTACGCACCGGTTTCGGCAAATACGAGATCAACGGCTACGAAGGCCTGACGGTGGCCGACGGCGCGCAGATCGACGTGGCCATGCCGGTACTGCGGTTGCCGGGCAGCGCCGCGCAGGCGCCGGGTTCGGGCGTCGCGCCGGGCGACGTGCTGTCGTTGTGGACACCGCCGCTGTACACCGAAGACCCGCTGCGCGGTCGTCTGACGCAGCGTGTTGGCGCCGACCTGGCGCTGTACTCGGACCGGGGCGCCGTGGGCGGACCGATCGTGGTGGGCGAGGGCGCGCGCGTCAGCGTCGACCCCGGTCGCACGATCCAGATCAAGGGCGCGGACCAGCTGACGGTGCTGGGCCGGCTGGACGCCTGGGGCGGGCGCATTTCGATCAATGAGCCGCGCATTGGCGAGCAACCCTACGTGCCCAAGGCGAATCCGCGCTCGGTCTGGATCGGCGAGCAGGCGGTGCTGGACGTGGCCGGGCGCAGCCATGTGGCGGTGGACCGGAAGGGCGAGCGCTATGGCGTGGTGCAGGCGGGCGGCTCGATCGAGATCGGCGGCAAGATCGACTGGGAAACCGATGTCGATACGCTGAACCGGCCCATCGACCGGCACATCATCCTGCGGCCGGGGTCGCTGCTGGACGCATCGGGCACGCAGGCCGTGCTGGACCTGCCGGGGCGCGGTGCCACGGTGGTGGGGTCCGATGGCGGCACGATCGTGCTGTCGTCCGCCAATGGCCTGCACCTGGATGGCATGCTGCGCGCGGCGGCCGGTTCCCGCCAGGCGGCCGGCGGTACCCTGGGCGTGTCGCTGGCAGGCGCGTTCTACATGCGCAACCAGTCGCCGGAACTGGCGGTGCAGGCGGAACGCCAGCTGATCCTGGCGCAACGCCAGGGCGAAAGCCTGCTGGCCGCGGATCTCAAGCCGGGCCAGGCCAATCCCGCATTGGTGTATGGCTATGGCCGTCTGGGCGTGGACCGCATCGAGGCGGGCGGTTTTGACAACCTGGCGCTGAACGCCGATGTGCACGCCGACGGCGACGTCTCGCTGGCCTTGCGCCAGAGCCTGCGGCTGTCGGGCGCGCTGTCGTTGCAGGAAACGGCGCCTGCCGCCAGCGTGGTGAACCTGAGCGCGTCGTATGTGCTGTTCAACCAGGCGCGCTACCGGCCGCTGGATGGCGCCGACGCCTTCCTGCAGCCGGTTGCCGCGCCGCTGAAGTATCTGCATGTCGATCACCGGCTGAACGTGGCGGCGGATCTGCTGGATGTGCGCGGCATGCGCAACCTGGTCACCTTTGACGACGTGCGTTTCGACGTGCTGGGCGACATGCGCCTGGGCGCGTCTGGGTTTGGCGACCGCGGCCTGATGAACAAGCTGGCCGCGCCCGGCCGCCTGACGCTGACCGCGGCGCAGCTCTACCCGGTCACCGGTTCGGGCGGCATCATCGCCGTCGGCGACTACCTCGCCAAGGGACCGAACGGCGACATCGCCAGCTACAACCACGATGCCGTGCTGACGTTGCGGCGCACGGACGGCCAGATGCCGGCCATGCCTTATTCCGCATTTGGGGCGATCACGCTGGCGGCGCCGCTGATCGAGCAGGGCGGCGTGCTGCGCGCACCGCTGGGCGCCATCACCTTTGAAAGCCGCACCGAAAAGCCGAGCACGGTGCGGTTCCTGCCGGGCAGCATCACGTCCATCAGCGGCGGCGGGCTGCTCATGCCCTATGGCGGCACGGTGGACGGCGTGAAATACACCTATGCCGGCAAGGACGTGACGCCGGACCCGACCCGCAGCGACGATTTCCTGGGCAGAAAGATCCAGATCCAGGGCAGCGTGATCGAGGTGGCCGAGGGCGCCGTGCTGGATCTGTCCGGTGGCGGCGAACTGACGGGCGGCGCGTTCGTGCGTGGCCGCGGCGGCTCGGTCGACGTGCTGCGCTATGCCATGGCCGACGCCAATCCGGGATTCAGCTTCAGCCGGTCGGGCAACGCGGTCTATGCCATCGTGCCGGGTTTCGCCGGCAGCCAGGCGCCGGTCACGACCGATGCCGGCGCAGGCAATCCCGCAGTGGGGCGGCAGGTCACCATTCAGGCCGGCGTGCCGGGCCTGCCGGCGGGCACTTACACCTTGCTGCCCTCGACGTATGCGCTGCTGCCCGGCGCCTTCCGCGTGGAACTGGGCCCGCAGGGCGCCAATGAAGCGTCGGTGACGGCGGCGACGCGCGGCGGCTCGTGGGTGGGCAGCGGGTTGCTGGGCACAGCCCGGACCGGGCAGCTTGCAGCGCTGCCGACGCGCCTGTTGATCACGCCTGCCGATGTGGTGCGTCGCCATGCGCAGTACAACGAGACGTCCTATAACGCCTTCGTGCTGGCCGACGCGGCGCGCAAGGGCATTGCCCGCGGCATGCTGACCACGGATGCCCGCGCGCTGCATCTGAACCTGGCGCAGGGCGCCGGCATGGGCGATGCCCCGGCGCTGTCGTTCAAGGGAACCGCGCGGTTCGACGTACCCGCAGGCAGCGGCAGTTACGCCGGCCGCCTGGCGGTGACCGGCCCGGCAGATGGCCTGGAGATCCTGGCGGCCGGCCAGGCGCCCGTGCTGGACCCGAAGGCCGCGGCGATCTATGCCGCAGACCTGAACGCCTTGTCGCCTGGTTCGATGTTCATCGGCGGCACCGTCGGGGGCCAATATGCGTCAGGCGCCCGCAGCGTAGGGGGCAACGTGAAGCAGGTGGTCGTGCGCAGCGGCGCCGCGCTGAGGGCGCCCGAGATCTTCCTGTATTCGCTCGATGGCGGCCGGGGCATCCTGGTGGAACAGGGGGCGACCCTTTCCACGCTGGGGCGCGGCGACGTGGCGCAGGATGCGCGCACGGGCCTTTATTACGACTTGATCAGCGGCGCCATGCTGGCGGTCTCCAACGGGCTGGTGAACCTGCTGGTGCCCAAGTACGGCAGCGGCACCGCCATCGATGTGGGCGGCTGCCTCACGGATTGCACGGGGCCTGCCCGCCTGCTGTCGGAAGGCTCGATCGGTGCCTCTACCAGCGGCGCGTTCACCTGGCGCGATACGGTGCAATACGGCACCCGCAACCTGGCGCTGAGCGTGTCGGCCGTCAACCTGGGCAGCGCCCAGGCCCTGCAGCAGGCCGGCGCGGCAGGCCGCCTGCCGCCGGGCCTGGCGCTGAACCAGGACGTGCTGGGCAACCTGCTGCGCGGCAATACCGCGTTGGAAGCCCCGGCGCTGGAAAGCCTGATCCTCAACGCGGGCGAATCGGTCAACGTGTACGGCTCGGTCTCGCTGGACGCGCGCGGCGCGGGCGGCCGGTCGCTGCAGCGGCTGGTGCTGGGCGCACCGGCCATCTATGGCTACGGCGCGGCGGGTGATACCGCCACGATTGCCGCCGCTGAATTCGTATGGGCGGGGGCGACTGCCGCCGACCGTGGCGGTTCAAGCGGCGCCGGCGCCAACAAGCCGCAGGCGCCGGGCGGCGCGATCCTGGACAGCCTGGGTAGCGGTGCGCTGAACATCGCGGCCGATGTGATCCGGCTGGAATCTTCGCCCTATCGATTGCCGAACGACCTGGTGCCGGCCGAGCGCCTGGTGCTGGGCTTTTCGTCGGTGACCCTGGATGCCGCGCAGATGATTTCCAGCCGCGCCAAGGGCGGCCTGTCGGTCTATCACGCGCCGGATGGCTACACCGCGCAAGACGGCTGGCGCTATCGCGACGGCGATCTGCTGATCCGCACGCCGCTCTTGACCGGCGAGGCCGGTTCGGTGAACTCGATCAAGGCGGGCGGTGCGCTGGCCGTCACCGGCACGGGAGCCGCCGCTGCCGCACGCAATGCGCTGGGCGCCACCCTGAACCTGGCTGGCCGCAGCGTGCTGGTGGACACGACCGTGGCGTTGCCGTCGGGCAAGCTGACCGTCAAGGCCGATGGCGACATCACGCTGGGCGCGGGGTCGCGCCTGGATATGTCGGGCCGCGAGGTGCGGCTGCTTGACCAGATGCGCTACAGCTGGGGCGGCGATATCGACCTGCAAAGCACGGCGGGCAACATCACGCAGGCGCGTGGCGGCCTGATCGATGTGTCGGCGGTGCACAACCGCGCGGGCCGTATCCAGGCCATTGCGCTGGGTGAAGGCGCCGGCCGCCTGGACCTGGCGGGATCGTTCCGCGGCACGGCGTCGGGCCTGTATGACGCGGGCGGCACGCGGGTGGCATACGAAAGCGCCGAGGCGGTGCTACGTGCCCAGACCGTGGCCGACTTTGCCGACCTGAACGCGCGTCTGACCGAAGGCGGCGTGTTCGGCGCCCGGCGCTTCCAGATCAAGCGCGGCGACCTGGTGGTGGGCGACGAGGTGCGTGCGCGCCAGGTGGAAGTGGTGCTGGACGGCGGCAGCTTGACCGTCAATGGCCGCATCGACGCCAGCGGCGCGCAGGTGGGCAGCATCCGCCTGGCCGCCATGCGCGACCTGGTCATCAACGGCCTGCTGGACACGCACGGCACCGGCCTGCGCGTGGACAGCTACGGCAAGATCATCGACAGCGTCAACCGCGCCATGGTGGACCTGACGTCCCGCGAGGGCACGCTGGTGCTGGGGGCTGGCGCGGCAGTGGACCTGCGCGCGGGCACCGACGCGCCGAACAACGATGGCGTGGCGCGCGGCACGCTGGACCTGAACGCGCGCCGCCTGGGCGGCGGCAACGGGCAGGGCGCCTTTGCCGGTTCGGGCGACGGCGCCAACGACGTGGCCGTGACGGTGCTGGGCACGCCCGCCATCCTGGGGGCCAAGACCGTCGCGGTGAATGCTTTCCGCCGCTACAACGACGCGCCGCTGGCGAGCGCGCCGGACGTGACGGGCAAGGTGCCGCAGCTGATCTCGCAGGCCTACCTGGACGGCATCGACGTGCAGAGCCAGGCCTTCATGACCGCGGCGCTGGGCAATCCGGCGTTGTCCGCCCGTCTGGCGGGCCTGGGCAATTACCATCTGCGCCCCGGTGTCGAGGTGGTCAGCGCCACGCCGGATGGCGACTTGAGCGTGGTGGGCGACATCGACCTGTCCAACTACCGCTATGGCCCGAACGTCGACCGCATCACGCCGGCACGGCGCGGCTATGGCGAACCGGGCGCGCTGGTGTTGCGCGCGGGCGGCAACCTGAACATCTACGGCAGCATCAACGACGGCTTTGCGCCGCCGCCGGATTCGCCGGACGACGCGGCCGGCTGGCAACTGGTCGAGGGCCGCTACGGCTCGCAGGCCGTGACGCCGTTTGGCGGCGACCTGGTGGTGCCGATCGGCGGCGTCAAGCTGGAAGCGGGCACCTCGTTCCCCGAGGGCCGCACGCTGAACTACGACCTGCCCGCGCGCCCCGCGACCTTGCCGATGGGCACGGTGCTGCCGGTCGCCATGACGCTGAACGCGGCGTTGTCGCTGCCTGCCGGCCTGGTGCTGACGGGCGACGTCACCACTGCCAGCGGCAGCGTGCTGCGCGCCGGTACGGTGCTTGCGGGCGAGGTCAAGCTTGAAGCGGGGTCGATGCTGGGCGCCGGCTTCGTGCTGCGCAGCAGTGCGTCGATGCGCGCATTCACCTGGCCCAAGGGCGTGGCGTTGCCGACCGAGCTGGTGGCCAGCGCGCAGATCGTGCTGGCGCAGGGCTCGCTGATTCCGTCCCAGACCAAGGTGGTGCTGCTCGATGGCAAGCCGGTGGATCTGCGGCCCAAGGGCCCGGACGGCAAGCAAGGCCGCAACTGGGCATTGGCGCCCATGCTGGGTCCGGGCGCCAGCGCCTGGAGCCTGACGGCGGTGGCTGGCGCAGACCTGGACTCGGCCGACGTGCGCGCCCGCAACGTGCTGGGCAAGGGCGACCTGGTGCTGGCCGATACGCACTACGGCCTGGCGGCCCGCGCGTCCCAGACCACCAAGACGATCTTCGTCGGCGTGATGGTGTTGACGCCGGCCGGCGCCGAAGAGCTTTTCGGCGACCCATCCCTGGTGGGGCACCCCATCAAGGAACTGGCCGAACAGTGGGGCTTCGAATGGGAGACGATGTGTGCCTGGGGCGACTATTGCACGCCCGCCCCGCGCACGGTGTCGGAATCCGGTTCCGTGAACTGGTGGGGCGACGCGAGCTGGGTGGGCAAGCCGGTCGAGGAGTTCGTCGTCGTACTGGGCGTGACGGTGGAGGATTTCTGCGCCGATGCCAGCAATTGCCAGGGCGGCGGCACCTCGGAAACCATCGTCACCCGCGAATACAAGTACGGCTTTGGCTCGCCGGCCTTCAGCGTGCTGCGCACCGGCACGGGCGACCTGTCGCTGCTGGCCGGGCGCGACGTCGGCATGACGTCGTTGTACGGCGTGTACACGGCGGGCACGCAATCGTCGCTGGGCGCGGCCGATGCGCGGTTCAACCTGCCGCGCGGGGCCGACAAGGCCACCGGCACGCTGGGGCTGATCCAGCTGGACGGCAAGTATGACGCCGCTCTGTCCGTGTACCAGGCCTGGTATCCCGACCAGGGCGGCAACCTGGTGGTGCAGGCCGGGCGCGACGTCTACGGCGATGCGGTGGGTTCGGCCGCCGACGCAGGCGTCCCGCTTGAAGGCTCGTCGCCCCGTGCACGCTATGCCAACACGCTGACCGGCGCGTGGCTGTGGCGCCAGGGCAGCCTGGGCACGCCGGGCGTGGCGGACATCGCGCCCAGCTGGTGGATCAACTTCGGCAGCTATGCAACGAAGGCTTCCGTGGGCGGCGGCTATGAAGAGCCGCGGCTGCTTGGCTTTACCGGTTTCGGCACGCTGGGCGGCGGCAACCTCAGCATTTCCGCCGGGCGCGACGCGGGTATCCGCGATGCCCGCGGCGATGCGGCCCGTTACGTCAATGGCGTGGAACCGCGTTCGCAAGGCCTGACCGCTGTCGTCGGCAGCACCGGCCGGGTGCTTGATGGCAACCTGGTGCTGACGGGCGGCGGCGATCTGGACCTGCGCGTGGGCGGCAGCATCAATCCGTCGCTGGCCGCCACCCAGCTGAACGCGACCGGTCCGCACACCGGCGGTAGCGACCATCTGGACCTGAACGGCGTGCTGGCGAACTTGCGCGGCCGGCTGGCCGTGTCCGCCGGCCAGATGGGCGGCATGGATCTGAACTACGGCGACGGTGGCGGCCTGCGCGCCGCCGATCCGTATGCGGTGGCGGGCGGCCGGCCGATGGGCGGACCGCGACTGGTGCTGGGCGATGCCGTGGCCTGGATCGACACGCGCTCGGACCTGGTGCTGGGCGGCGTCAGCGACCCCGGGCGGGCCCGGCCGGTCAATGCCAGTCCGTACCAGCGGGTCGGCGACGCGCAGCCCACGACGGGCGGCGGCGAAAGCTGGTTCACGCTCTGGACGCCATCGACGGCCGTCAATCTGTTTTCGGCGGGCGGCAACCTCACGCCGATGACCGTCACCAATGCCCGTTTTTCCGGTGACGAACTGCGGCCCGAAATCACGCAGATCGATGGGACGGGCCGCAGGTATTTCGTGTACCCGTCGATTCTGCGGGCGGTGGCCGCCAACGGCAATATCGTGCTGGCCAGCAATGCCACCGGCGAGAACAATCCGGTGCTGCTGCTGGCGCCGTCGGCGGGCGGCCAGCTGGACATGCTGGCGGGCCGGTCCATTCTGGCCACAGGCGCGCACACGGTGTCGATGTCGGCGGCCGATGTGGCATTGCCCACGCCGTTGCGTCCGGCCTTCAGCGCCTACTCGACGGACATGTACGCCACGCTGATCTTGACCAACACCAGCACTCAAGGGGTGATGCAGGCGTCCGGATGGGATAACAAGCCGCTCTTTGTGTTCGGGCCCGGCACCCCGCTGGACCGGTCGCTGCACGCGGGGGATGCCAGCGTCGCCCGCTTCTATGCCGCTTCTGGCGACATCGTGGGCGTCAAGAGCGGCGCGGTGGTGCGCTTTAACGGGGGGGGCGGCGTGGTGCGCAGCGTCGATACCTGGTACGAGGCCGCCTTGCCGGTGTCGGTGCGGGCGGGTCGAGACATCCTGGGGCTGGACGTCACCGCGCTGCACAGCAACGCCCGTGATTTCTCGCTGATCGAAGCCGGCCGCGACATCGTCTACGCCAATGCGCAGGTGGCAGGGCCCGGCACGCTGTTGATGCAGGCCGGCCGCCAACTGCGCCAGGAAGACGTGGCCAGCGTGCGCAGCCTGGGCGCCATCGTGCGCGGCGACACCCGCCCCGGCGCAGACCTGGCCGTGCTGGCCGGCGTGGGTTCGGCGGGTCCGGACTACGCGTCGTTCCTGGCGCGTTACCTGGACGGCGCACGCGGGCTGCAAGCCGGCGAGGCGCTGGGCACCCATCCGGGCAAGGTTGTGCAGGCCTATGGCGGCGAGATGACGCTGCGCGGCTGGCTGGCGGCCGAGTTCGGCTATGCCGGCGATGACGCCGGTGCGCCGGCCGAGCTGGCGCGCCAGCAGGCGTTGCGCGATGCCGACACGAACAAGGCCCGCCGCGACCTGAAGAACGACTTCGAGCAGGACAGCGGCGTCTACCTGGTGAACTGGCTGCGCAAGCACCATGGCTACCAAGGGGATGAGGCGGGTGCGGGCGCGGCTCTGGCGGCGCTGGCCCCGGCCGAACTGGGCATCTACGCGCGCCAGCTGTTCTTTGCCGAATTGAAGGAAGGCGGGCGCGAATACAACGACGATGGCGGCCCGCGCTTTGGCAGCTATCTGCGCGGACGCCGCGCCATCGCCGCGTTGTTCCCCGACGTCGACGCCGCGGGCACGCCGCTGCGCTACGACGGCAGCTTCACGATGTACGGCGGCGCGGGGTTGCGCAGCAACTTCGGCGGCAACATCCAGCTGCTCACGCCGGGTGGGCGGCAGGTGCTGGGCGTGGAAGGCGTGGCGCCGCCGGCCAGCGCGGGCGTGGTGACGCAAGGGCAGGGCAACATCCAGCTGTATGCGCAAGGCAGCCTGCTGCTGGGCCAGAGCCGCATCATGACCACGTTCGGCGGCCACATCCAGGCCTGGTCGGCCGAAGGCGACATCAACGCCGGCCGGGGCGCCAAGACGACGGTGCTGTATACGCCGCCGCGGCGCGTGTACGACGCCTTCGGCAACGTCACGCTGTCGCCGACCGTGCCGTCTACCGGCGCGGGCATCGGCACGCTGGCGCCGATTCCGGAAGTGCCGGCGGGCGACGTGGACCTGATCGCGCCGCTGGGCACCATCGATGCGGGCGAGGCCGGCATCCGCGTGTCGGGCAACGTCAACGTGGCGGCGCTGCATGTGGTGAACGCCGCCAACATCCAGGTGCAGGGCGACAGCAAGGGCATCCCGGTGACGGTGTCGGTCAACACCAACGCGCTGACCAGCGCCAGCGCGGCGGCGACCTCGGCGTCGTCCGCGGCGCAGGACGTGATGCAGCGCGACCGCGCGGCGGCACGCCAGAACCAGCCGTCGATCTTCAACGTGCAGATCCTGGGCTTTGGCACGGAACAGTTGCCGGCCGGCAGCGGCGCCGAAGCGCCGCCGCCCAAGCCGCCGGCGCCGTCGGCGTCCTATGACCCGGGCAGCGCGGTGCGCGTCCTGGGCCTGGGCGAGTTGCCGCAAGAGGCGCAGCAGCAGCTGACCGAACGCGAACAGAGCAACCTGGGCCGGCTGTGATGATGACGCCCCTATCGAGCGCGCGCCCGCGGCCGGCGCCCGCCTTGCCGCCGCCCTGGCTGGACGTCGATGCTTGGCATCTGCCGCGCCTGCCCATGCGGCAGGCACGGCAGGCCGAGCGTACGCATGACGAAACGGTGCGCTCGCCGGACGGCACCGTGCGCCCGCCTGAGGAATCGCCGCGTTGGGTCGACGATACGGCGCGGCTGCGCGAGCACCTGAGCGGCAGTTACGCCGCGCTGCATGGCCGGCTGCTGCGGCGGTTTCGTTGCGCCGACCTGGCGCACGAATGCCTGCACGAGACCTGGCTGCGGCTGCAGCGGCCGGTGCTGGCCGAGGTGCGCGAGGCCGACGCCTATGTGTTCCGCATGGCCTGTCATGTGGCCATCGACCGGTTGCGCGGCCAGCCGTCGTGCCTGTCGCTGGATGACCCAGCTGCGGCGCTGCCCGAGCTGGTCGACGACACCCCGGGGCCGCAGGCCGTGACCGAGGGGCGGTCAGCCCTGGCCGCGCTGTCGCGCATCGTGGACCAATTGCCGCGCCGCCAGCGCGCCGTGCTGATCGCCTTGCGGGTGGAAGGGCGCAGCCGCGCCGATGCAGCCGAATGGCTGGGCATGTCGATGCGGTCGGTGGACACGGCGCTGCGCCAGGCGCTGCGGCATTGCGAGCAGGCGGCGGCGCTTATTTGAGGCGGCCGCTGGCCTTGGCCGGGCCGCCAGCGGCCTTTGCGGTGCGGGGGCGCCGGGCAGGGCGCTTGTCGCCGGCCGGCGCCAGCCCGGGGGCCGAGGTCATGGCCAGATTGGCCTTGACCGTCTGCACGAACTCCGTAACCGCCTTCGAGCGGTAGCGCTCGCGCGGCCAGAGCAGGGCGGCCGTGCGCGTCACCTGCGGCACGATGGGAATGGCCCGCAGCGTCGGCAGGGGCAGCACCGCCCCTTCGAACAGCATGCACGCCAGATGGCTGTGGGCGACGATGCTCTGCATGGCTGGAATCGAGTCCAGCTCCAGCCGCACCCGGCCTTCGATGTACTTGGCCAGTTGGCGTTCGATCAATTGGCGCGACACATACAGGCGCGATTGCAGGGCGATGTCCAGGCCCGACAGGTCTTTCTTGTCGATGGTCTGGCGCGCGGCCAGGGGATGGTCGTCTTGCACCAGCAGCATCAGGCGTTCGGTGAAGAGGGGCTCGCTGTCCAGGTGTTCGCCGTTGTCGGGCGTGGTGAAGCCCAGGCCGATATCCAGCAGACCATCCTGCAGGCGCTGTTCGATCTGCCGCATGGGCAGGTCTTCGACGTGCAGGTGGATGCCCGGGTAGCGCGTGGCGAACGAGGCAATGGCGCGCGGCAGCAGCGAATTGGTATAGGTGGTGATCACGCCGACGCGCAGTTCGCCGCTTTGCAGGTCGTTCAGCGATTGCAGCGCCAGCTGGCCATCTTCCAGGTCGCGCAGCGCCCTGAGCGCAAAGCGTGAGAACAGCCGTCCGGCCGCCGTCAGCCGCACCTGGCGCCCGACCCGATCGAACAGCGGCGTGCCCAGCTGCGCTTCCAGCTGGCGCAGCTGGTGCGACAGCGTGGACTGCGTGATGTGCAGCGCGCTGGCCGCCTGCGTGATGTGCTCGCGCTTGGCCGCTTCGAGAAAATACCTGAGTTGCCGGATTTCCATGGTCTGCCCTATGGGTTGTTCTTGTGGGTCGTTGGTTCGCCCGGCCGTGCTTCATCGGCATGTGAATTCATCGATAGAAACGAACGATTCGAACGTTCCAAATCATTATACGGATGGGTGGCCGCTCACTAGAATGCGCTCCATAGCGATAAAACAGGAGACATTCATGAAACGGCTCATTCCCGGCGCACTGCTTGCGTGCGCGGCGCTGGTTGGCGCATCCACGGCCCAGGCGGCCTTTCCCGACAAGCCGATCACGCTGATCGTGCATTTCCCGGCCGGCGCGTCGACCGACATCATTGCCCGCACGCTGGCCAAGGAAGTGGGCGAAGACCTGGGCCAGGCCGTCATCATCCAGAACAAGCCCGGTGCGGACGGCGCCATCGCCGCCCAGGAAGTGGTGCGCGCCAAGCCCGATGGCTACACCCTGCTTATCGCGACCAACAGCCCGATGTCGGGCGTGCCGGTCATGCGCAAGACGCCGCCCTACGATCCGGTGAAGGATTTCACGCCCATCACCGACATCGGCCGCTATTCGTTCTTTCTGTACACCCGCGCCGATGTGCCGGGCAACACGCTGCAGGAATTCGTGCAGCACGCCAGGAAGAACCCCGGCAAGCTGACCTACGGGTCGGGCAACGTCACGGGCCTGCTGTCGTTTGCGTACGTGGCGCAGGCCAGCAAGATCGACATCCTGAGCGTGCCCTACAAGGGCGAACCGCCGATGATCAACGACATCCTGGGCGGCCACCTGGATGCGGGCATCGCCACGGCGGGCACGGGCATGCCGCAGGTGCAGGCCGGCAAGCTCAAGGCGCTGGCCACCGTGCTGCCCGCCCGCAGCCCCAACGCACCGACCGTGCCGACCATGGCCGAAGCCGGCCTGGGCGGCTTTCCCATCGCGCCCTGGCTGGGGCTGTTCGGCCCGGCGGGCATGCCGGCCGATCTGGTCGAGCAATTGAACGCGGCCTTCAAGCGCGCCATGGACAAGCCTTCGGTCAAGCAAGCCATGCAAGTGCAGGACTTCATGCTGACCCCGTCCACGCCGCAAGCGCTGGGCGCGCTGGTCAAGGACCAACTCGAAAGCCATCGCACGCTGCTGCGCGCGACCGGCCTGGAAGGCAGCCAGAACTGAGCACACAGACCATGACCTATTTCATCGAAACGTTCGACAAGCCGGACCACCAGGCCGTGCGCCAGGCCTTGCGCCCGCAGCATCTGGATTTCCTGCAAACCCACGCTCACCGGCTGCTGGCCTGTGGCGCCAAGCTGCGCGATGACGGCAGCGATGCGGGCGGCGGCGTGTACATCATCACCGCCGACAGCCTGGCCGAGGCGCAGGCGTTCATCCACGCCGATCCGTTCTTCCAGGGTGAGCTGTTTGCCGAAGTGCGCATCACCCGCTGGCGCAAGGCGTATGTGGACGGCGTCTGCCACCTGCCGGGGGCGCAATGAAGCTGCACAGCATCGACACCACCATCGTCGATCTGCCGGTGGCCCGGCCGCACAAGCTGGCCATGGCCGTGATCGACCGCCACAGCCAGGTCATCGTGCGCGTGCGCACCGAATGCGGCGTCGAAGGCCTGGGCGAGATCGCCATCATTCCGCACTATGGCGAAGAAGCGCCGGGCGCGATCAAGTCGATGATCGACGAAGTGATCGCGCCTTACCTGGTGGGCTACGACATCCGGCGGCTCGAAGGCCTGGTCCAGTTCATGGACCAGATCATCAAGAACAACGCCTACGCCAAGGGCGGCATCGAAATGGCCTGCGTGGACGCCATCGCCCGCGCCATGAACGTGCCGGCCTACCAGCTGTTCGGCGGCAAGCTGCACGACAGCATTCCGCTCTTGTGGGTGCTGGGCAATGGCGTCATCGACAAAGACATTGCCGAAGCCGAGTCGCGGCTGGGCGACTACAAGCTGTTCCTGGTCAAGATCGGCAAGGGCGACCCGCGTGAAAACGTCGACCGCGCGCTGGCCATCCGCGATGCGCTGGGCGACCGCGCCCAGGTGCGGGTCGACATCAACCAGGGCTGGGATGAAGCCACTGCCACCTGGGGCATCGGCGAACTGCAGGCCGGCGGCATCGAGATCATCGAGCAGCCGCTGCCCGGCCACAACGTCGAAGGCATGCGCCGCCTGACCGAACGCTTCACCGTGCCCATCATGGCCGACGAAGGCGTCATGACCGCGCAAGACGCGCTGCGCATCGCGCAGCGCAACGCCGCCGATGCCTTTTCGGTGAAGGTCACCAAGCATGGCGGCATGCTGCGCACCAAGCAGGTCGCCAACATTGCCCAGGCCGCCGGCATCCGCCTGTTTGGCGGCACGATGATCGAAGGGCAGATCGGCACGTCGGCCTATGCGCAGATCTTCTCGACCATGCCCAACCTGACGCTGGGCGCGCAGTTGTTCGGCCCGCATCTGCTGACCGACGACATCGCCTCGCCGGTCATCGCATTCAAGGACCACGCGCTGGTCGTGCCCGACCTGCCGGGCTTCGGCGTCACGCTGGATACCGACAAGCTGAAGTTCTACCAGCGCCAGGCCGCGCGCTAGAACGCCCAGCGCCAGGACAGCGTCGCGCCGTGGTCCTGGTTGCCCGAGCCGAACTGGCCGGCGTAGGCAAGACCCACCGTGGCGTTGCGGCCGACGGCGGCGTCCAGGCCCACCTCGACCAAGGCGGCATTGCGCGCGATCGGTGCACCCGCGACGGTGAACGCGTCGCCCGCATCGAACGCCATGCGTGATACCGGCTTGACGTCGCCGAAGGCGTGGCGCCAGCCCAGGCCGCCCGTGAGGGTGCCTTGCGTCGTTCCCAGTGCCAGGTCGTGGCGGGCCCGCAGGCCCAGGGTGGTGGTCGTGGTGTGGGTGGCCTGGCTGTCGCCCGACAGCGCCGCGCTGCCGCCGCTTTCGCGGAACGCCCGGCTGCGCTGGCCGGCCCAGGCCGCGCCGGCATAAGGTTCCACGGTGAGCGCATCGCTCGCTTTGAACGCCCAGCCCAGTTCCGTGAAGACCTGCGTGGTGTTGGCGCCGTAGTCGGCGCGCAGCGTCTGGTCCAGTCCGCCCACGGCGATGCGGCGTTGGGTGCTGATGTCGTGCCAGGTATAGGCCGCGCCCAGCAGCAGGTTGAGCGTGCCGGGGCCGGCCGCAAAGGCCTTGCCGCCGTAAACGATCGCGCTGTAGCTGGAAATGTCGGTCTTGGCATCCACGCCGTCGGTGCGCAGGTTGCTGTCGGTATAGCCCAGCGCGCCGCCCAGGCGCCAGCCGCCGCCGAGGGCGCCGTCTCCGCCCGCGAAAACGCCGCCCGTATGCAGGCGCACGGCGGACGTATCGGCCGTGGCGCCCAGGCGCTGCCAGTTGCCCACCACTTGCACCCAGGCCGGCTGCGCGCTGGACGTGGGCAAGGTGGCGGCGGCAGGGGCGGCGTCGCTCATGCCGGCGGCGGCCGTGGGCGTACCCGGACGCAAGCCCGCGCCCAGGTTGGCGCGCAGCTGCGCCAGCGGTACATTGCGGACCAGGCTGCCCAGGCCCTGCAACGCGCTGGCGGCGCTGGCGTGGGTCTCGCCGGACAAGGCGGCGAAGTACGACGGCGGCGCGCCTTCGGGCAGGGTCAGGGCGTGGCGATAGACCTCGTGGCTGACGGGCAGGCTGTTCACCGCGTTGGCGGTGGCGATGCCGTTGCGGCTGAAGACCAGGTCGGCGAAGCGGATGGGGCGCGTGGCGGGCGGCTCGATCACCGGGGGCACGGGATTGCCGCCGGTGGCTGGCGGCGTGCCGGGGTCCGGCGTCACGGGCGGCACCTGCTTGGCCGCGAATTTCAGGTTCACCGTTTGGTCGTTGGCCGAATAGTCCAGTGCCGTGTCCAGATACGCCAGGTTGGTGGTGACGCTGGCAAAACGCGTGCCGTTGAGCGTGCCGTTCGCCTGCAGGATGGGGTAGAGCGTGCCGGTGCCATAGCTGCCCGAACCGGCCACGACCTTCACGGTTGCCCCGGACACATTGGCGCTGCCGGTCGTGGCCAGCAAGTCGGCCTGGCCATTTTCCATGCGCACGACGAAAGTGCCGCCGGTGCCGAAATCCACTGACCCCGTAACGCGTGCCAGTGCGGTGCCCGTGCCGGCATTGCTGCCGATCGCCAGCGTGTTGCCCGTGCCGGTGAAACGGATGTTGCCCGTCGTGGTCGCGCCGCGCCACAGCGTCAAGGTGTTGTTGTTGCCTTCGAAAATGACGGCATCGGTGCCGCTGGACATCGTGCCCTTGTTGATCACGCTGGTGTTGCTGCCGGCCCGCAGCGCGGCCCCGGCGAGGCCCGGCCTGTCGGTCGGGCCTGCCGTGCCGCCGCCGCCGCCCGCGATAAGGCCTTCATTGGTGACCGTGCCGGACCCGATCGAGATGCCGGTACCGCCGTTGCCGGCCAGCAATCCCGTCGCATTGAAGGATTGCACCGAGCCGCCCACGCCGCCGGCAACGAAGGTCGATGGGCCTATCGTGATCGTGCCCGAGGTCAGGACGATTGCATCGCCGCCGGCCCCGCCTGCTATGCGTGATTGGCCGCCGTTGCCGCCGTAGATGCTCCCTCCCAAGAGCTGCAGCGTGCCGGAGGCCGCTACCACGCCCGCGCCGCCGCCGCCTCCGCCTGAGGCGGAATACGTCAGGCCCAACGTGGATTCATTGAAGGTGTCACCGCCTTGGCCACCCTGGACGACGGCGTTGCCGTCCACAGTGAATGAAACGCCGGGTAGTCCCACGAAGGCCGCGCCGCCGCCTCCTCCTCCTCCGAAACCGATTCCATTGAGTCCGCGCGCGCCGTTGAGCGTGCCGTTGCGGATCTCGAGCCTGTTTGATGAGAGGGGGGCGAATCCCCCGTTACCGCCGGTATTGGTCGAGTTGTAGCCGCCGTCACTGCCACCGCCGCCGCCCGACCCGACAGTGAGGCCGCCGCCGCCGCCACCGCCGCCCAATTCGCCTCCCGCAAACGAAGCGCCAGCGGCGCCTCCCAGGCCGCCCTTGCCGGGCAAGCCGTCATTGCCCGAGGTGCCGGGCAGGCCGCCCGCGACTGCCCCTGCCCCGGCTTCGCCGCCGCCAGCCCCTGCCTGGTAGCCTGGAGTCATAGGGAATCCCAAGATATTGCTGCCGCCGCGGCCGCCGTCGCCGCCGGTGAGGCCGCCGCCTTGGCCGCCGCCCGCCCCGAAGCCAATGCCGGTGCCGGCCTGGCCACCACCGCCGTAGCCGGCGGCCGCCCGGACATCGGCGGGCACTGCGGCCAGTACGCAGACGGCCAGCGCCCAACCCAGGGCCAGCGGCGCCAATGCTTGCCTGCCAGGCACGAATGAGGCGTTTTGTGCGCTGGAGGTCGCGTGCGCGGCGTAGCGAACGAAGGATGCAGAACGGCGTGAACGCGACGGGCGAGGCATGGGGCTGTGTCCCTGAATGATGGCTGACTGACGTTAGTGGCACCTCGGCGCGGATCGTCTCAGGAAAAGATGTAACGCCCCGGGCGGCGTGATTCCGGATCGGTTGGGCAGGCTTGACACGTAACCGACCAACTAGTAGATTGGCTGCATCGTGAACCTGGAAATCCCCGCATGAATCTGGATTTGTCCCCCCGCGCCCTGGAAATCGTCGAGCAGACCCGGCTGCTGCTGGCCACCGGCGGCTATCACGGGTTCAGCTATGCCGACGTGTCCGAGAAAGTGGGTATCGGCAAGCCCAGCATCCACCACCATTTCCCCGCCAAGGAAAACCTGGTGCTGGCCGTGGTGACGCTGCATCGCGAGCAGGCCCGCACCGGCTTGGCCGCGCTGAACCAACATGTGCCGGACCCGCAGGCGCGGTTGACGGCTTACGTCGATTACTGGGCCAAATGCCTGCGTGACGGCTCGATGCCCATGTGCATCTGCGCGATGTTGGCGGCGGAACTGCCCGCGGTGCCGCAGGCGGTCGCGCAAGAGGTTCGGGCCTATTTCGGCGAACTGACGGGCTGGATCGCGGCCGTGCTGGACAGCGGCGTGGCCCAGGGGCAGTTCCGGCTGCGCGACACGGTGCAGGTCGAGGCGCAGACGTTCATGTCGACGGTGCACGGGGCGATGCTGACCGCCCGTGCGCTGGGCGATCCCGAGGTCTTTGCCTCGATCACGCGGGCGGCCATCGGCCAGTTGGCCACCGCAGGCTGAATGCAGCAGGGCGTGCACGGAGGCGTGCACGTTTTTTTAACCCGCAGTACCGATCAACTAGTTGGTTGCCAACAGGAGCCTTACCCATGCCACATCCCATTTCCACCTTGGGGGCCGCGCATACCCTCATCAGCCTGGTGCCCGCCACCGTAGGCCTGTACAGCTTCGTGCGCTATCGCGGCATCGATCCCGCGACCCCCACCGGCAAGATCTACCTGGGCGGGCTGCTGCTGGCCGTGCTCACGTCGTTCGGGCTGTCCAGTTCCGGCGGCTTCAACGCCGGGCATGCGCTGGGCATCCTGGCGCTGCTTGCCGTATCGGGCGCTTTGCTCATCTCGCGCTTGCGATGGCTCTCGCGCGCACAGCCCTATCTGTCGCAGTTGGGCTTCTCGTTCAGTTTCTTCCTGATGTGGGTGCCGGGCATCGCGGAAACGCTGACGCGGCTGCCGGTGTCGCATCCGCTGGCCGACGGACCGCAGTCTCCGCTGGTGCGCGGCGCGCTGGGGGCCTGGTTCGCGGTATTCCTGGTGGGCGCGGCCGTGCAGCAGTTCTGGATTCGGTCGCGTCAAAGGCGGGCAGCATGAGTACCCGCGCGATCGATCCGATCGGGGCCTCGCGCTTGCATGACGTGTGGGCGGCGTACCGCACGGCCTCGGTCAAGCCGACGCGCGAATCCTACACGGCCCACTGCGTACGCAACGCCGCGCAGGCGTTCCATGCGCAGCTGGACCGGTTGAATGCGCAATCCGTGGCCGAGAACCAGGCCCAGCGGGACGCGCAGGCCGCGCTGCAAGTGCGCGCCCAGGCGGTCAATGACCTGGGCACGATCCAGGGAGTGCTGGCACTGCAGGGCCAGCGCTACGCGGTAGGCCTGCCCCCGCTGCGGCCGCGCAACGGCGTGGACGAATTCGACGGCGCGTGACGCCGCCGCGCCGGCCGCGGCGTCAGTCCATCCACTGCGTTTCGCCGCTCAGCCAGCAGCCCGGCGCATCGGTGCGGGCGCGCAGCTGAATGGCTGACGGCGACCCCATGGCCACGCCCTGGCGCACCGTACAGATGCGGCCTTTGGGCACCGCGCCCACGCGGTCCAGGTACCCCCACAAGGCGGCCGCCGCGATGCCGGTGGCCGCGTCTTCGGGGTAGCCCGAAGACTTGGGGAACTGCCGTGCGTAGACGTCGTCGCCTTCCACGGCGTAGGGGTACAGGCCCGTGGAGTCCAGCGCTTCGCACAGCGCGCGCATGGCGTTGAAGTCGGGCGCCAGGGCGTTCAGCGCGGCCGCGTCCGGCAGACGCACCAGCGTCTTCACGCGGCTGGTGCTGGCATTGATGGCGTGCAGGCCGGGCAGCGCGGGGTCGATGCGCAGCACCTCGGCGATGGCGCGCGTCTCGGCCGGCGTCAGGTCGCGCGTGGTGACGGCCGGCTGCGAGATCCAGGTCCAGCCGCGGGCGTCGTCCCATTGCACATCGACGATGCCGCTATGCGTCTGGACCTGTGCGGCCGGGGTGGTCCAGTGGCCCCATTGGCGCAGCGCCCACAGCGTACCCACAGTGGCGTGGCCGCACATTTCCATTTCGTGGCCGGGCACGAAGAAGCGCAGCCGGCACAACGCGCCAGGCCCGTCGGCGGGAAAGACGAACGACGACTCGTGGCCGTGGTGCGCGGCCAGCGCCTGCATGGCGGCCGCGCTCATGCCGCGGGCATCCTGCACCAGCGGCACGGGGTTGCCGCCGGTCTGGCTGGCAGAGGGATCGACGAACACGCGCAGCAGGGCCACGTCGCCGGCAGGCGGCGGCGTCAAGGGGCGGACGGAAGATAGGTCAGTCAAACTGGACTCCAACAGTGGTGATGAGGTCGCGCCAGAAGGCGAGGTCTTGGGTCACGGCGCCGGTCAGGGCCTGGGGCGTGCCGGGCTTGACGTCGACGCCCTTGGCCGCCAGGTCGGCGGCGACGGCGGGATCGCGCAGCGCGGCATTCAGGGCCTGGTTCATGCGCTCGACGACGGCCGGCGGCGTGCCTTTGGGAAACGCCAGGCCGTACCAGAGCGATTGCGTGTAGGCCGGCATGCCTTGCGCGGCAAAGGTCGGCACGTCGGGCAGGATGGGCGTGGGCTGGGTGGTGGCCACGGCGGCGACCTTGCCGCTTTGCACGAACGGCGCCAGGCCCACGGGGTTGTCGAACATGATGTCCACCTGGCCGCCGACCAGGTCCGTATAGGCGGGCGCCGCACCTCGATAGGGCACGTGGGTCAGGTCGACCTGCTGGTCCTTGGCGAACATCGCGCCCAGCAGATGCGACAGCGTGCCCGCGCCGACCGAGGCGTAGGTGCCGCGGCCGCGCTGCTTCAGGGTTTGCACCAGGGCAGGCAGCGTGGCGGCCTTCAGGGACGGATGCACGGCCAGCACATAGGGCGACGTGCCGACGAAGCCGATGTAGTCGAAGTCCTGGGCCGGCCGGTACGGTAGGTTCTTGTACAGGCTGGGGCTGAGCGCGATGGTGCTGGTGGTGACGGCCAGCGCGGTGTAGCCGTCGGGCTTGGCCCGCGCGGCCTGGCCCGACCCCACCGTGCCACCGGCGCCGCCGGCATTCTGGATGACCAGGGTCTGGCCCAGGTGGCGCGTCAGCGCCGGTTGCAGCGTGCGCACGACCAGGTCGGTGCCGCCGCCGGCCGGGAAAGGCACGATCAGGGTGACGGGCTTGTCCGGCCAGGCGGGCTGGGCCAGGGTGGCGGCTGGCGCCAGGGCGAGGGTCAGGCAGGGCAGCAGGATGGATGAAAACAGGCGTGACATGACATTCCCCTTGTTGTGGTGTGATGCCGTGATCGTAGGGACCGGCGGCGGCGCGGGCGAACCGTGGCGCGACAGCATGACGTCCAAAACGCGACAGCGGCGCGCGGTCTTGCAATAACGTTGGCGCGCGTCGATACTGATTCGACCTGTCCATTCACCGCCGCCCGCCTTGCCGGGCACCCCCGCCATGACGCGCCTCGTCCCGCTATCGTCCAAACTGGACCTGATCGCCCAGACCGGTTTTGCCCTGGCCGCCAGCCGCCAGCCGCGCTATGCCTTCCATTGGCACGAGCACGATTGCGCCATGCTGCTGTGGCCGCGCGCCGGCGCGCTCGACAGCGCCTGGCGCGATACCGACGGCGAATGCCGCCGGGGCCGGCTGGTGCGGGGGCAGGCGCTGCTGCTGCCCTCGCATGTCGAGCACAGCACGCGCGCCCAGAGCATCGCGCAGCAGCATGGCGAGCTCTATCTGTCGCCCGACCTGCTGCGAGCCTGCCGCGCCATGGGGGTGCTGCAACTGGATGGCGCCGCGCAGGCCATGCTGGACGCACTCTGGAAGCCGGCCTTGTCGGCCAGGGCGCAGCCGGCATTGATCACCGCGTTGATCGCCCAGCTGGACAGCAGCCGTCCGGGCCAGGTGCTGGCCGCGCCGCCGCCGAACCTGGCGCGCCGCTGGGCCGATGCCTTGCGCCAGTGTCTGGAAGACGGCCAGCCGCCGCCTTCCGTTGCCGAATCCGCGATTGCATTGGGGGTATCCATCCGGACCTTGCAGCGCGCCTGCGTGGACGCGTTCGGGCTGCCGCCGGTGGCCGTGCGCCGCACGCTGGTGGCGCAGGCCGCGCGCCAGCGCATCGCGCTGGGCGAACCCGCCGCGCGGGTCAGCGCCGAATTGGGATTCGCCAGCAGCGGCCACCTGGGCCGGCTGCTGCGCGCCATCGATGCCGATCAGGGCGTGCCCGCCGCAAAGCTCAGCGCATCCGGCGCCGCTGCCGACTGGCCCGGAATGGACGCCACCAGCTCGCGCGTGTAGTCGCTGGACGGGCGCAGGAACACATCCTGCGCCGGGCCGATCTCCACCACCTTGCCGCGTTGCATGACGGCGATGCGATGGCATAGCCGCGCGGCCACGCGCAGGTCGTGCGTGATGAAGATCATGCTGACGCCCAGCCGCTCGCGAATCGATTCCAGCAGATCGAGAATCTGCGCCTGCACCGACACGTCCAGCGCCGACACGGCTTCGTCGGCGATCAGGATTTCCGGCTCCATCATCAACGCCCGCGCAATCGACAGCCGCTGCCGCTGGCCGCCCGAGAACTCGTGCGGAAAGCGCTGCAAGGCGCTCGGGTCCATGCGCACCAGGTCCAGCATGTCGAGCATGCGCGCATGCACGGCCTTGGGCTCGGCGCCGAAATTCAAGGGGCCTTCGGCCAGCGTCCGGCCCACCGTGCGGCGGGGGTTGAAGGAACGGAAGGGGTCCTGAAACACCATCTGCACGCGCTTGCAGTAGCCGCGCGCGGCGCGGCCGTGCAGCTTGACCACGGGCTGGCCGCCCAGCAGGATCTCGCCCGACGTGGGCGTGGCAAAGCGCGCCAGGCAACGCCCCAGCGTGGTCTTGCCCGAACCGGACTCGCCGACGATGCCCAGGGTTTCGCCGCGCGCCAGTTGCAGTGACACGCCGCCCAGGGCGTCGACGCTGCGGCGCCGGGACTTGAACATCGATGCGGTCTGAAAACGCAGCGTCAGGTCACGCACTTCCAGCATCGGCGGGGCCGACGGCGGCAGGGCGGCTGCGCGGAAATCGCCGCGCGGACGCGCATCGAGCAGGCGCCGGGTATAGGCGTGCTGCGGATGATTGAGCACATCGGCCGCGGCGCCCTGTTCGACGATGCGGCCCGACTGCATCACCACCACGCGGTCCGCAATCTCGGCCACCACGTCGAAATCGTGCGTGATGAACAGCACGCCATTGTCATGGCGGTCCCGCAGTTCGTTCAGCAGCCGCAGCACCTGCGCCTGCGAGGTCACGTCCAGCGCCGTCGTCGGTTCATCGGCGATGATCAGGCCGGGCTCCATCGCCAGGGCCATGGCGATCATCACGCGTTGGCGCTGGCCGCCGGAAAGCTGGTGCGGATAGGCATGCTGCAACGTTGCCGGCGACGGCAGCCGCACGTCGGTCAAGAGCGCCAGCACGCGCTGGGCCACCGCCTGGCGGTCCAGCGCCTTGGCATGGAACTCGAACACTTCGGCGATCTGGTCGCCCACGCGCATCAGCGGATTGAGCGCTGTCATCGGTTCCTGGAAGATCATGGCCATGCGGTCGCCGCGCAGCTTCTGCAGCGTCGACAGGCCGGCCTCGGTGATGTCGCGCCCGGCCAGCAGGATCTGCCCGCTTTCCAGGGCAAGAACGTCCTTGGGCAACAGGCCCATGATGGCGCTGGACGTCACCGATTTGCCGGACCCGGATTCGCCCACGATGCAGACGATCTCGCGGGCATGCACGGTCAGCGAAAGGTCTTGCACCGCATAGCGGCGGTCGCCGCCGCCGGGCAGCCGGACGTGGAGATTGCGGATGTCCAGGATGGGCGATGCGGAGCCGGCCGGCGCCGCCTGGGAACGGGATGCGTCGTGCATGGCGTCAGCCTTTGGTTTTGCGTGAAAGACGGGGGTCGAGACGGTCGCGCAGCGCATCGCCGAACATGTTGACGGCCAGGATCAGCAGCGCAAGGAATATGCCGGGATACAGCACGATCCAGGGAGCGCGCTGGAAGAACGGCCGGCCTTCGGCGATGATGCTGCCCAGGCTGGGAATCTCGGGCGGAAAGCCCAGGCCCAGAAAACCCAGCACGGCTTCGGTCAGGATGGCGGCGGCGCAGACGAAGGTGGCCTGCACCACCAGCGGATTGATGGTGCTGGGCATGATGTGCCGCCACAGCACCTTCAGGGCCGGCGTGCCGGCGCCGACCGACGCTTCGACGTACGGTTCTTCGCGCACCGACAGCACCACGCTGCGCACCAGCCGCGCAATCCGCGGTATTTCGGGGATGGCAATCGCCGTCACCATGGACACGATGTTCGCGCCGCCCAGCGCCACCATCGCCACGGCCAGCAGCAGGCCGGGAATGGCCATGATGCCGTCCATCAGCCGCATGATGGGCGCGTCCAGCCGGCGCACGTAGCCGGCGGCCAGGCCGATGACCAGGCCCGCCACCACGGCGATGGCGCTGACCATCGCGGCCAGTGCGATCGACAGGCGGCCGCCATACAGCACCCGCGACAGCAGGTCGCGGCCCAGCGAATCGGTGCCCAGCCAATAGGTCTCGGACGAGGCTTGCAGCCGGGCGCGCGGCGTGAGCGCCGCAGGGTCATGCTGCGCCAGCCAGGGCGCGCCCACCGAGACGGCCACCAGCAACAGCAGCAACAGCAGGGACCCGAGCATGACCGGGTCCTGCAGCATGGCCGCGCAGGCCTGGCGCCAGCGCGAACGCGGCGCCGCCGGGGAAAGGGGAAGGGCGGGGGAAGAAGACATCGTAGCGCTCCAGGTCGTACGCGGCTCAATAGCGGATGCGCGGGTCGAGGACGACATAGGCCAGGTCAATCAGCAGATTGACGAAGACGTAGATGAAGGAAAAGAACAGGATCGTGCCCTGCACGACGGGGTAGTCGCGGGCCAGCACCGAGTCCACGATCAGGCGCCCGACCCCGGCGATGTTGAAGATGGTCTCGGTGACCACCACGCCGCTGATCAGCGTGGTGAGCGCCACGCCGACGATGGTCACGATGGGAATGGCCGCGTTGCGCAGCGCATGGCGAAACAGCACGACGCGCTCGGTCACGCCCTTGGCGCGGGCAGTGCGCACGAAGTCTTCGCCCAGGACGTCCAGCAGGCTGGCCCGCGTGATGCGCGTGATGAGCGCAACGAACACCATGGCCAGCGTGATGGTCGGCAGCAGCAGGTGCGACGCATATCGACCCACGCCGTCGGCCAGCGGTGAATAGCCTTGCACCGGCAGCCAGTTCAGCTTTACCGAGAACACCAGGATCAGCAGATAGGCCACCACGAAGGCGGGCACGGAAAAGGCCAGCACGGCGCCGGCCATGATGCCGCGATCCGCCAGGCCGCGGTGACGCCATGCGGCCAGCACGCCCAGCGGAATCGCGGCGGCGATGGTCAGCAGGATGGCCCACGCGGCCAGCGAGAACGTCGGGCCCAGCCGCGCCTTGATCAGCGAGGTCACCGATTGCCGGGACTGGATGGAATGGCCCAGGTCGCCCTGCGCCAGCGCGGCCATCCAGCGCACGTACTGCGTGCCCAGCGATTGGTCCAGGCCCATGTCCTGGCGGATCTGCATGATGTCCGCCTCGCTGGCCATGTCGCCCGCGATGACGCGCGCGGGGTCGCCCGGCGCCAGGCGCAGCAGCAGGAACACCACGGTGGCGACGATCAGCATGACGGGAATCGCCGCCAACAGGCGTTTGAGGATGAGTTCGATCATGGCTATGCCTTGCCGTTCGCGGCGCGGCCCGTGGGCCGCATCGCGGTTACTTCTGGCCCAGCCAGAAAAGAGGAATGGGCGCGTCCACCAGCGTGCCGAACTTGGCGGTGTTGTAGCCCTTGGCTTTCGAGTAGGCCCCCAGCGGAATGAAGAAGACCTGCTCGTAGCTCAGCTTCTGGATCGCCGCGGCGATCTCCTTGCGCTTGGCCACATCGCTTTCGGCGGCGAACCGATCGCGCATCGATTCCATCGCCTCGCTGCCGGTCCAGCCGATGTAGCCCGCTTCGCCACGGCCATCCAGGTTGGGGTTGGTCAGCGGGTTCATCAGGTCGATGCTGGTGAAGCCGGTCTGGAAGATGCTCCAGCCGCCCTGGTCCACCGGGTCCTTCTTCGAATAGCGGGTCAGCAGCGTGGCCCAGTCCATGGACTGGATTTCCACGTTCATGCCGATGCTCTTGAGCGCCTGCGCCGTCACCGAGGCCAGGCTGGACAGCACGGGCAGGTCGGTCGGATGCAGGATCACGACCTTGCTGCCGTCGTAGCCGCTGTCCTTGAGCAGCGCCCGGGCGTGCGCCAGATCGGGCTTTTGCGTCTGCGTGGCGCCTTCCTGCGAGGCGTACGGCGAGATGCAGCTGAGCACCGCGCCGCACAGTTGGTAGACCTTGTCGTCGCCGATCTGCGCGTCCAGGTAATCGGCCTGGTAGACCGCGGCAAGCACGGCGCGGCGCACCTTGACGTTGTTGAACGGCGGCTGCAGCCAGTTCATGCGCATCGTGAACATATTGGTGCTCTCGCCGTACGGCTTGAGCGCGATCGCCTTCACGCCTTCCAGCTGCGGCATGAGGTCGGGCGGCACGTCTTCGATGAAGTCGATCTCGCCGCGGCGTAGCGCGTTCACCGCCGTCTGCGAATCGGAGATGTTGACGAGCTCGATGCGGTCGGCAATGGCCACCTTGCCGCCCGCAAAGCCGCTGGCCGGCTCGTTGCGCGGCACGTAGCCGGTGAATTTGACGTAGGCGGCCTTCACGCCGGGCTGGAAGCCGGCCGCATCGAACCGGTACGGGCCCGAGCCGATCACTTCGGTGATGGCCTGCGATGCAGGCACGGACGCGATGCGCTTGGGCATGATGAAGGGCACCGGCGCGCCGGATTTGGCCAGCGCCTCGTACAGCATGCCGAAGGGCTTGTTCAGCTTGAACACCACCGTCGCGGGGTCGGGGCTTTCCAGGCTGGCGGTAGCTGCCATCAGCCGCTGGCCCAGGGCGTCGCGGCCGGCCCAGCGCTTGAGTGAGGCGACGACGTCTTCGCTGGTGACGGGCGCGCCGTCATGAAAGGCCAGGCCCTTGCGCAGCGTGAGAGTCACGGTCAGCTTGTCGGGGGATTCCGTCCAGCTACCCACCATTTCGGGCTGCGGCCCGCCGTTGGCGTCCATGGCGAACAGGGTGTCGAACACCATGTAGCCGTGGTTGCGCGTGATGTAGGCGTTGGTCAGGATGGGGTCGACGATACGCAGGGGCGCCTGCATGACGATCTTGGCGGTGGTCTCGGCTTGCACGGCGCCGGCCGCGGTGAACAGGGCGGCGCCGGCGGCGGCGCTGACGAGGGCGGGCGCGAAGGCGCGGCCCAGGCGGGACATCAGTGTGTTCATAGGGGTACCGTTCAGGCGAACAGGGGTTTGCGATCTGCCCAGGGGGCGACGCGTTCAAGCTGCGCCGACAGGTCCAGCAGCGTGTCTTCTTGGCCGAAATGGCCGATCAACTGCGTGGCGACCGGCAAGCCGGCTTGCGTCCACCACAAGGGCAGGCTGGCCGCCGGCAAGCCGGCGCCGTTGATCACCGGCAGGAACGTCGAATAAGTGGCCGCGCGCGCCCGGTAGTTGCGAAACCCAAGCCCGTCGGCGGGGTTCAGCGACAGGTAGTCCAGCTTGCAGGGCAACTGGGCCAGCGTCGGGGTCAGCAGCACGTCCAGCCCGGCCATGGCGGTGGCAAAGGCGCGGCCCACGGCGTGCAGCCGCGACACGGCATCGATGTACGACACGGCGTTCAGGCCCTTGCCGACGTCGTAGCCGTCGCGGATGACCGATTCCAGGTCCTCGTCGCGCAGCTTGCGGCCCAGCGCGGCCAGGCGGGCATCCACGGCCACCACGATGTTGCTGGCCAGGATGCTGCCGTGGGCGTGCACGAAGCCGTCATAGTCGATGGCGGGCAGGGCGGCCTCGAAGACCTCGTGGCCCATGGCTTGCAGCAGCGACGCGGCATGGTCGACGGCCGCCTCGCATTCGGGAGCGATGCCGATGCCGTTCCAGCCTTGGCGCAGGATGCCGACCCGCCGCGCCCGATGCGGCTGTTCGCGCACGGCGTCCACGAACAGGCGAGGCTTGGGCGGGGCCGCGTAGGGGGCGCCCGGTTCGTAGCCGCCGATCAGGTCCAGCGCTGCGGCCGTGTCGCGCACGCTGCGGCTGAGCACGCCGTCGGTCGACATGCCGGCCCAGCCTTCGCCGCGGTTCGGCCCCATGGGCACGCGGCCGCGCGAGGGCTTCAGGCCGAACACGCCGCAGCAGGCGGCCGGAATGCGGATTGAGCCGCCGCCGTCGCTGCCATGCGCCACCGGCACGATGCGGGCGGCCACCGCCGCGGCCGCGCCGCCGCTGGAGCCGCCCGCCGAGCGGGTGCGGTCCCATGGGTTGGGCGTGGGGCCGCCGTTGCGCACGGCTTCGGTGGTGCCGGCCATGCACAGTTCCGGCACCGTGGTGCGCGCAAACGGAATCAGGCCGGCAGCATCGAAGCGGCCGGCGACGGTCGCGTCATGGTCGTAGGTGATGTCGTTGAACAGCGTCGAGCCAATGCTCGATGGAAAGCGCCGGTCGGCGAAGCCCGAATCCTTCAACAGGAAGGGAATGCCGCGGAACGGGCCGCGCGGTGTCCAGTCTGCCGCGATCTGGCGCGATTCCTCGTAGCGGGGGTAGGTGATGGCGTTCAAGCCGGGATTGCGCGCTTGGGCCAGGGCGATGGCGCAATCCATGAGCTCGGCGCAAGTCGTCTCGCCGCGTTCCAGCAAATCGGCCAAGGCCAGGCCGTCCAGATTTTCGTAGTCGTCGATATGCATGCTTTCCCCAGATTCCAGTGGTCTCGCCGTGCCGGTCGGCCACTGGATGCCCCAGAGTCTATGGACGCGTGCCGCGAGGGCCAAACCAGAATGCGACACGCGGCTGATCCGAAATGCGGCAGCCGGCGCGTGGCGCAGGGAAGGCCGGGGCGGCGCGGTGGTGCGGTTTCGGGTAATCCCTGATGGGGGTTCGAGGCCGATTTCCCGCACTTGGCGCCGCAGCCGCGTTCGCCGCCATCCGATTTTCAAAATGTGAGGCCGGCTGACTTCGGCCGCGACAACGGCTAGGATGAGCCTTCCCATCAACAGGAGGCACCATGGATTGTTCAGTCGAAGGAAAGATCGCGTTCGCCGACGGCCACTCGTACCATTTCGCCACGGTGGATGCGGCGCTGGCGTTCGCCGAGTGCGTCAAAAGCAGCGGCAATCCCGGCCAGTGCGCGGCCACGCATGGCAGCACCAGCCGGGTCAAGCTGGAAGACGTAAAGGCGCAGGAAGAGGCCGAACGGCGCGAAGACGACGGGCCGGCGCCCTGACGCTGGCGGGTTCCGAAATATGGCAAAAGCGTTCTGCCGGCGTCCGCTGCGTGGCATGGAAGTCGCGTACCTGGATTGCACAGGCCACGTGTTTCCCAAGCACGCGCACGACGAATTCGTCATCGGCGCCAACTGGATCGGGCGAGAGAACATCTGGCTGGATGGCAAGTCGCTGCAAGCGGCCACGGACGACATCACGCAGTACAACCCCGGCCAACTTCAGGCCGGTGGGGCCGCTAGTGGGCAGGATGCCCGCTGGGCCTTCGTCAGCGTGTACGTCGACCCGGCCATCCTGCCAGGCTGTTTCGATGTTTCCGCGCACGCCGTCTTTGATGCGGCCGTGTGCACGCAGCCCGGGCTGGCCAGGTCGCTGCGGACGGCGGCGGCCCATAGCCTGCGACGCGACCTGTCCGATTCGGAGGCTGCGGAATCGCTCTTGCCGGTGCTGAGCAAGATATTCACGTCCGCCTCGTTCGGATTGCAGCGGGCGCACACGTCGGCCCGGCCCGCGCTCAACCCGGTTGCCGACCGCCTGATGGCCGAGCTGAACGCACCGCCCTCCCTGTCCGATCTGGCTGCCGAGCAAGGCCTTAGCCCGGTGCAACTGGTGCGGGCCTTCACCCGCCAATTCGGCCTGCCGCCATTTGCCTGGTTGATGATCGAAAGGCTGAAGCTTGCCCGCCGTTTGCTCGCGACCGGCCAAGCCGTCGCGACGATTTCGGCAAACCTGGGTTTTGCCGACCAGGCGCATTTCACCCGCCGCTTCAAGGCGATGTATGGCGTGCCGCCGGCGGCCTGGCGACGCGGCTGAAATCACGTTCAAGACAGGCCGTGCCCGTGAATGCGACGCTGTCCGGTATCCCCTCTTTCCGGAATATGTCGCCATGCGCATCACCCTTGAATCGCCCGACCAACCCGACGTCCGCGCCTTGATCGACGCGCTCGATGCCTACCAGGTGCCGCTCTATCCCGCCGAGAGCCATCATGGCGTGGATATCGCCGCGTTGTGCCGCCCCGACGTGCTGTTTGCCGTCGCCCGCGATGCGGCGGGTCGCGCGGTGGGGTGTGGCGCCCTCATCATCGGCACCGGGTATGGCGAGATCAAGCGCATGTACACCGACCCGTCGCAGCGGGGCAAGGGCGTCGGCAGCGCCTTGCTGCGGCGGCTGGAAGACGAAGCTCGCCAACGCGGCGTGACCCGGTTCGCGCTCGAGACCGGCAATCGGCAACCGCAAGCCGTCGCCCTGTACGCCCGCCTGGGTTACCGCACGTGCGGGCCCTTTGGCCCGTACGAGGACGATCCCCACAGCGTTTTCATGCAAAAGCCGGCCGGCGTCCTGGCGGACGAGGCCGGCGTGCAGGAAGCGTCGTGTCAGCCCGTGGCCAGCTCAAAGACCTTGTAGATCACCATGCCCACCGCCACCAGCAGGTAGGCGCGCAGCACGCCCATCCACAGGCGGTGCGTGGCGGACAGCGATAGCGGCTTCAACTGATGCAGCGGCGGCATGCGCCAGTGATTGCGCAGGGCTTTGCTGACGGCCGGGTCGGCCGGGACGCGATCGCGGCGGGTCCGCTGGCCGAAGAACTGGGCGGCGACCGTGACCACGGCGCCTGCGGCTGAACCGCCGGCAAGGATCCACGTGATGACCCGCCCCGAGATGTCGGGCCACATCACGGCGGCCGTGAGAATGATGGAAAGCATCACCAGCACCGACACGATCACGCCGGTAAAGAGATTGGTGATGCGCGAATTCACCCACGGCCCCAGCACCGCCTTGTCATTGCACAACAGCAGCAGGAACACCGAGGCGCTGGGCAGCAGCACGCCCGCCAGGGTCTGGACGGCGTTGGTCAGCAGCCCGAGCGGCACGCCGGGGATCAGCACCAGCGCTGCGGCGCCCGCGATCAACAGCCCGTAGACGGCGTAGAAGGCCTTGGCGTCGGTGGGCTTGCGGTGCAGGGAGTGCTTCAGGCTCAGCACGTCGGCTACGGCGTAGGCGGTGGACAGCGAGACCGCCGCCGCGCCGATCAGGCTGGCATCGAGCAGGGTGACGGCGAACAGCACGCCGGCCAGACGTCCGTGCGTATTGGCGATGGCCGATGCGACCGCACCCGCATCCTGGAAGTTGCCGAAATCCGGGCTGCCGGCAAAGGTCGCGGCCGAAACGGCAATGATCGCGATCGCGCCGATGATGACCAGCGCGATGCCCAGCCACAGGTCGGCGCGCTCGTACGAGATGAAGCGCGGCGTCACGCGCTTGTCGATGACGTAGCTTTGCTGGAAGAACAATTGCCAGGGAGCGACCGTGGTGCCGACGATGCCGATGATGAGCAGCATGACATCGCTGAACTTGCCGCCCTCGGGCAATCCGGGAATCAGGAAGTCCCGTCCGATCTGCGCGGCGGGCGGATGCACCATGAGCAGCAGGGGCACCAGCAAGAGGCTGCCGAACACCAGCACGAGCGAAAAGCGTTCGAATTTTCGGAAGTCTCCCGTACTGACGGCCAGCATGACGAGGGCCGCTGCCGCGGCCACGCCGAGCAATTTTGGGATACCCAGGAAATCCAGCGCCAGCGTGATGCCGATGAATTCGGTGACGATGGTCAGCGCATTCAGGACGAACAGGTCGATGGCGCTGAAGGCGCCCCAGAACTTCCCGAACCGTTCCAGGATCAGGCGAGCGTGGCCCACCCCCGTGACGGCGCCCAGCCTGAGCACCATTTCCTGATTCACATACAACACGGGAATCAGCAGCGCCAGCGTCCACAGCAGCGTCGTGCCGTAGTTCTGGCCTGCCTGGGCATAGGTGCTGAATGCCCCGGCATCGTTGTCGCCCACCATCACGATCAGGCCTGGCCCCAGAATGGCCAGCAATGTTCGGAACCGGTGCCACCAGTTCTTGCGGCGGGCGACGTCGCCTTCCTTGATGGTGCCGAAGGCCCCTCGAATATCACCGATATGCGCGTCGTCCAGGACCGCGACTTCTTTCGCTTTCTTCAACATGAATCACATTCCCAAGCATTCTGTACCTGCTGTATCTACCGCCACGCGATGCAGGGAATTCGGGATTCGTTGAGCAAAAGGGGGCTATCGCGCGCGCTTCTCCCTGTCATGGGATGGCCCGCGACGCTCCGCTCGCGCACCACCGCACGCACGGCGATGGAACACCGTGCACGAGGCAGTATCTGAAAGCCCTGCAATCAATGGCGCCGAAATTGACAATCGACGACTGTCACCGTCTGACATAGATCTCCTGGAGTGCACAACCCGAACTGGCAAAAAGGGGATCGGGTTGGGTCGCGCTTTACGACGACTGCGCGATTGCAAACTATGGAGTCACTCTAGAGTCAAGGCTTTTTATTGATGAGGGAAAAGAGGCCGCTCAGCGCGGCAGCGCCACGCAAAACCGGGTGATGTCGTCGCGCGATTCGGCGTTGATGCGGCCGCCGTGCGACAGCACGATCTGCTGGGCAATGAACAAGCCCAGGCCCAGGCCGTGGTGCCCGCCGGCCGGGCGCGCGCCGCTGCGAAAGGGGTTGAACAGGTGCGGCAGCAGCTCGGGCGGAATGGTGCCGCCGTTGCTGACGGTGATGACGACCTCGTCCGCCGCCGTGCCGTCCACGTCGACGCGCACCGGCGCTTCGCGGGTGCCGTGGTGCAGGGCGTTGCCCAGTAAATTGGCCAGCACCTGGGCCAGGCGTTCGCCGTCCCAGTTGCCGGTCAGGTCGCCCTTGAAGCTGGATTCGATCTGGCGCTCGGCAAAGCCGGTGCGCAGTTCTTCCAGCGTGCGATTGACCAGGCTTTCCAGGTCGAACCGCGTCGGGACCAGCGTCAGGCCGCCCGCCTGGCGGATGCGCGTGACGTCGAGCAGGTCTTCGATCAGGCGGCTCATACGTTCACTGCTTTGCAGCATGCGTGTCGCCAGGCTGCCGACGCGGGCGTCGTCGCTCTGGCGCTGCAAGAGCGATGCGCCCATGACGATGGCTTGCAATGGCGTGCGCAGGTCGTGGCTCAGCACGGCCATGAACATCTCGTTCACGCGCAGCGCCTCGGTGCGCTCTTCCAGTTGCTGCGCCAGCGCCCGCCGGCGCTCGTGCAGCTCGAAGAACACATTGGCCTTGGTCTTGAGCATGTACGGGTCGATGGGCTTGTACAGAAAGTCCACCGCGCCGCTTTCGTAGCCGCGGAACTGCCAGTTGTGCTCGCGCGAACCGGCGGTGATGAAGATCAGGGGAATGTGGCGGGTGCGTTCGCTGCCGCGAATCAATTCGGCCAGTTCGAAGCCGTTCATGTCGGGCATCTGCACGTCCAGCAGCGCCAGCGCCACGTCGGGATGGGTCAGCAGCAGTTCCAACGCCTGCGGGCCGGACTGCGCCTTGAGCACCTCGACGCGGTCGCCCGCCAGCAACGCTTCCAGCGCAATCAGGTTCTCTGGCACGTCATCGACCAGCAGGCACTTGATACGGGCATCCGGGGTTTTGGCAGAGGTCAGGATCATGATGTCAGAAGGGGTTGGAGTCAGGCCGATGCGTGGGCAACTGCGCGAACAAGGCGGCGATTTCCTCAAGCGTCAGGGCGGGCAGCGCGGGCGTACGCGCCAGGGCGGCCTCGGGCATGGCGGCCATGAATGCCGTGGCCGGCGCCTGGACCAGCGCGTGGCCGCCCACGGCATGGATCGCGGCCAGGCCGTCGGCGCCATCTTCATTGGCGCCCGACAGCAGCACGCCGAGCAGCCGGCGGCCATAGCAGTCGGCGGCGGAATGGAACAGCACGTCGATGGACGGCCGAGAGAAGAACACCGGCGGGTCGATGGACAACGCCAGCCGCGGGCCCGTGTCCACCAGCAGGTGGTAGTCGGGCGGTGCGAAGTACAGATGGCCCGCTTGCAGCGGCTGCTGGTCTTCGGCTTCCTGCACGGGCAGGGCGCAGCGGTCACGGAAGATATCGACCAGCAGGCTGCGGCGGTCGCGCGGCAGGTGCAGCACCACGATCACCGCGGCCCGCAGGCCGGTGGGCAGCGCAGGCAACAGGACATTCAAGGCGTCGATGGCCCCGGCCGAACCGCCGATGACGATCGCGTCCCACGGGCCGTCGGACGGCGCCTGGGGCGGTATGGCGGCCACGTTCCGGCTCACAGGCCGGCCTTCTTGCGATAGATGCGGTCCTGCGGCACGAAGTCGTCGAAGTTCTCGGCCTGCGCCGAGAAACGGATCGACTCGCGCGACCCCAGGCCCATGAAGCCGCGATGCACCAGCGCTTCATGGAACAGGCCGAGTGCGCGGTTCTGCAGGTCGCGTTCGAAGTAGATCAGCACGTTGCGGCAGGACACCAGGTGCACTTCAGCAAAGACGCTGTCGGTAGCCAGGCTGTGGTCCGAGAACACCATGTGTTCGCGCAGTGTCTTGTCGAACATGACGCGCCCGTAGCGCGCGGTGTAGTAGTCGGACAGCGAGCTGCGGCCGCCGGATTGCGCGTGGTTCGCGGTGAAGGCGGCCACGCGTTCCAGGTCGTACACGCCTTGTTCGGCGGCGCGCAGCGCATGCGGGTTGATGTCGGTGGCGTAGATCAGCGTGCGGTCCAGCAGGCCTTCTTCATGCAGCAGGATGGCCAGCGAATAGACCTCTTCACCCGCGCTGCAGCCGGCCACCCACACCTTGATCGACGGATAGGTGCGCAGGATGGGAACCACCTCGTTGCGCAGCGCCAGGAAATAGCTGGGGTCGCGGAACATGTCGCTGACCTGCACCGTCAGGAACTGCAGCAGGCCGGTAAACACCGCCGGTTCGTGCAGCACACGGTCTTGCAGCTGCGACAGAGTCTTGCAGCCGAACTGGCTCAGCGCGCTGCGCAGGCGCCGCTTGAGCGAGGCCTGGGCATACGCCCGGAAATCGTAGTGGTACTGGTGATAGATCGCATCGAGCAGCAGCCGCTGCTCGATGTCTTCGATATGGGCACGGTTCCGGTGGGGCATGATCGTGGCCGCCCGTTACTTGCGCATCCAGACGCGCACCAGCGACAGCAGGCGTTCCACGTCCAGCGGTTTGGCGATGTAGTCGTTGGCCCCGGCCGCCAGGCATTTCTCCTGGTCGTCCTTCATGGCCTTGGCGGTCAGCGCAATGATCGGCAGGCGGCGCCATTCGGGCCGGGTGCGGATCTCGCGCATGGCCGTGTAGCCATCCATCTCGGGCATCATGATGTCCATCAGCACCAGGTCGATCGTGCGGTGGCCGTTCGCGCCGGCACGCTCCAGGGCAGACAGGGCTTCCAGGCCATTGCGCGCGATCTCGACGTGCAGGCCGGTGGGTTCCAGGATGCTGGACAGCGCGAAGACATTGCGTACGTCGTCTTCCACCACCAGCACCGTGCGGCCTTCCAGCGCGGTGTCGCGGCTGCGGGCCAGTTCCAGCATCTGGCGATGCTGCGGCGGCAGGTCGGCTTCGACCTGGTGCAGGAAAAGCGTGACCTCGTCGAGCAGGCGCTCTGGCGAGCGCGCATCCTTGATGATGATGGACTTGGAAAAGCGGCGCAGGTGCTGCTCTTCGTCGCGCGACAGCGCGCGGCCGGTGTACACGATGACAGGCGGGAACGACACGCTGTCCTGCTCGGCCATTTGCTGCAGCAGGTCGTAGCCGCTCATGTCGGGCAGGTTCAGGTCCATCACGACGCAGTCGTAGGTGGTGTCGCGCAGCAGGTTCAAGGCGGCGGTGGCGGTGGCGGCCGGTACGATCTGCACGCCGTCACGCGCCAGCAGTTCGCGTACGCTTTCACGCTGGCGGTCGTCGTCCTCGACCACCAGCACGCGCCGCACGTTCTGCGTGAACTTGGCTTCCAGGCGTTGCAGCGCATGGATCAGTTCTTCGCGCTTGACCGGCTTGAGCGCGTAGCCGACGGCGCCGCGGCCCAGGGCCTCTTGCGAGTAATCGGCCACCGACACGATGTGCACGGGAATGTGGCGGGTGTTGGGATTGCGCTTGAGCTGGTCCAGCACACCAAGCCCCGAGAAATCGGGCAGGTTCATGTCCAGCACGATCGCGTCGGGCCGGTGCTGCGCCGCCAGGGCCAGGCCGTCGTTGGCCGTGTGGGCGGCCAGGTAGCCAAAGCCCATTTCGCGCGCCAGGTCGCCCAGGATGTCGGCGAACCGCTCGTCGTCTTCGATGACGAGGATGGTGCGGCCGTTGGCCGGACCCGCGCCGGGCAGCGGCGCAGGGGAGGGGTTCGCCGTCGCCGGCACGGGCGTGGCAGGCACGGCGGGCAGGGGCGCGGGGGCCCTCGGCACGGCGGCCTCGATGGGCGCCTGCACCGGCGCGACCGTCGCCGGGGCTTGCAGGCGCAGCGGCACCAGCAGCGTGAACACGCTGCCTTTGCCGGGCGCGCTGACCAGGGACAGCGTGCCGCCCAGCAGCTTGGCCAGGTCGCGCGAGATCGACAGGCCCAGGCCCGTGCCGCCATGCTTGCGGTGCGTGCTGCCGTCGGCCTGGCGGAAGGCCTCGAAGATCAGTTCCTGCTGGTCGGCCGCGACGCCGATGCCGGTGTCCTGCACCGCGAACGACAGCATGTTGCGCGGCGCGCGCGATACCTTCAGCGCCACGGTGCCCTGCTCGGTGAATTTCAGGGCATTGGACAATAGGTTCTTGAGCACCTGGCCCAGGCGCTGCGGGTCGGTGTGCAGCGTGGCCGGCACGTCCCGGGCGATGTCCAGTTCCAGCGCCAGGCGCTTTTCCTGCGCCATGGGCCGCAGCGGGTCCAGGAGGCGGTCCAGCGCGGACGCGATGGCGACTTCTTCGACGTCGACGGTGGCCTGGCCGGCTTCGATCTTGGACAGGTCCAGGATGTCGTTGATCAGCGCCAGCAGGTCGCTGCCCGCGGCGTGGATGGTCTGCGCATATTTGACCTGGTCGGCGCTCAGGTTGCCCGGCTTGTTGTCGGCCAGCAGCTTGGCCAGGATCAGCGTGGAATTGAGCGGCGTGCGCAGTTCGTGGCTCATGTTGGCCAGGAACTCGCTCTTGTACTGGCTGGCCTGGGTGAGCAGCCGCGCCTTGTCGGTCAGGGCGCCTTGCACCCGCAGCAACTGTTCGGCCTGGGATTCCAGGTTGACGTTGGTCTGTTCCAGTTCGGTCTGCTGCAGCTCCATGCGCGCCTGCGACTCTTGCAGGATGCGGCTTTGCTGTTCCAGCTCTTCGTTGCTGACGCGCAGTTCTTCCTGCTGGGTCTGCAATTCTTCGGATTGGCGCTGCGTTTCCGCCAGCAGGGATTCCAGTCGGGTACGGTCGAGGCCCGCGCGAATCGCGGACGCCAGCATTTCCGAGGCGCCTTCGAGCAGGTTGCGCTCGGCATCGCCCACGGCGTGGTTGAACCCCAGTTCGATCACGGCATACACGCGCTCATTCTGGATGGCGGGCGCCAGCAGCAGTTCGGCCGGGTTGGAACGCCCGGTGGCCGAGGTGATCTCCAAGTGGCCGGCCGGCACGTTGCGCACGTGCATCAGCTTGCGCGAGGCGGCGACCTGGCCCGCCAGGCCCTGCGGCGCCGGAATTTTCTGCGCCAGGCGTTCGGGCGGCAGGGCGTAGCCGCCAAAGAGTTCCAGTTCGTCGCCGCTGCCGTTGACCACGTAGCCGGCGCCGACGTTGGCATCCAGGTACTGCGCCAGGAAGTCCAGCGCCCGCTTGCCGATCTCGTCCAGGCGCAGGTCGCCCCGCAGGCTCAGGCTCAGGCCCGACAGGCCGGTGGTGACCCAGGCCTGGCGCGCCTTGGCGCGGTATTCGCGGATCGTCATGCCGGCCGACGCCAGGATCAGCACCAGCAGCAACAGCGACCCGCCCCAAGAGTAATAGGCCGACGTCGTGGCGGCCGCGGACCAGGCCTCGCGTTCGTCTTCCAGTTGGCCCATCTGCCGCGTGTACAGGTCGCCCACCAGGTCACGCAGCCGGTCCATCGCATCCTTGCCCGCATCGGTACGGACCACCGCCATGGCGCCCTCGACGTCGCCAGCCTTGCGCATCTCGACAGTCTCGCGCAGTTCGCTCAGCTTCTGCTGCGTGATGGCCGAGATGTCGTTGACGATGCGGCGCTGCGCCGAGTCCGTCGACGTGGCCTCTTTCACCAAGGCCAGGCGTTCGTCGATCAGGGGCAGCGAGCGCACGTACGGCTGCAGATAGGTCAGGTCGCCCGTCAGCAGGTAGCCGCGTTGCCCCAGCTCGGCATCCTTGAGCGCCGAGTTGAACAGGCTCAGCTGGCGCAGCGTCTCGGTGACGCGGTTCATGGCGTTGACGGCCTGCACCCGCGTGTCCGCCGAACGCACGTTGACGAAGGCGATGACGATGGTAGCCAGCGCCGCCGTCACGAAGCCGGCCATCAGGGTCTTGGGAACGGTATATCGGCGGACAGCGTGAGACGAATTCGGCATGGGAACGGGTGGGCGGGCAGGGGCAGGGAAGGGGGGCGGCAGGCGCAACGATTATAGGGACGGGTTAACGTCGCAACGATCGGCAAACCCATGAAATATACAGGGGACGGACGCGGGTGTTTCGTCCGGATACAATTACGACACACATGAACGGCATGCGTGACCTAGCATTCGCCCATTCACGCCTCACCAATCTCTAGTGCCTGCCGCCAGGACGCCCAGACGTGCCACCGCGGCAGTGCCGGCCACAGAACCATCATGAAAAAAATCCTCCTGGTCGACGACCAGCCCACCCTTGTCGCCCTGATGGGCGAATTCCTCACCGGCGAAGGCTATGCCGTCACGACGCATACCGACGGCCTGACGGCGTTGCAGCAGATGCTGAGCCTGCGTCCGGACCTGGTCATCACCGATTTCTCGATGCCCGACATGGACGGCGGCGCCCTGCTGACGGCCATGCGCGAGAACGCCTATCTGAGCGAGACGCCGGTACTGGTGCTGAGCGGCCGCCCCGAATATGAGATTGCCGCGGCCTGCGGGGATCGCGCGACCGTGATGCGCAAGCCGGCCGAGCCGCTGGACGTGCTGGCGGCTGTGCGCCGCCTGCTGCCGGAAACCGCGGCGCCGTCGCTTCATCGCGCGCGCCCGGACCTGCTGGCCAGCGCCGCCAGCCAGGCGGCCAACGGCCCCGCGGTGCTGGTCGCCTAACGCGCTGGCCCAGCCAACTTGCAACTTTTCTTCACGGCGCTCAGCGGGCGCCAGCGGCTTGCAGCTGTTTGACGATCGCGTCCTGCCCGCGCTGGCGGGCATGCCATAGCGGGCTGCGTCCCTCGCCATCGGCCAGGTTCACGTTGGCCCCGGCCTGGATCAACTGCGCGACGACTGCCTGGTGATCCGGCCCGCCGTCGCTCAGGATGATGGCTTCCAGCAACCCCGTCCACCCCAGCCGATTGACATGGTCGGGGTCGACGCCGGCTTGCAGCAATAGCCGCACGGTGTCGACCAGGCCACGCTCGCACGCGGGGATCAGCGCGGTGCCGCCATAGCGGTTGGTGCTGCGCAGGTCGGCGCCATGGCGCAGCGTCTGCGCCAGGATGCCGTTGTGGCCGCGCGCGCCGGCATACAGATAGGCGCTGTCCTGCATGCGGTTCTTGGCGTTGACGTCGGCGCCCGCGTCCATCAACGCGGTGGCCGCGGCCTCGTGGTTGGCCAGCGTGGCGCGCAGCAGGGGCGTGTTGCCGTCGCTGTCGCGCGCTTCCAGCGGCGCGCCCTGCGCCAGCAGAGCCTTGACCCGCGTGGCGTCGCCGTCGGCCGCGGCCCGCAGCAGGTCGGCGCCGGTATCGCCCGGCGCTGCCGCGCCGCTTTCCGCGACCGCCAGCAGGGCCGCCGCCATGAATGTGCGCCAGGAACGGATGATGGACATGCGGGCGAGCCTCCTTGTGATGGCATGAATCGTGCCCTCGATTATGCCGTCATGGCGCGCGGCGTCACGGATGCAGCGCCAGCCCCTTCACGGCCTTGTCCACGGCTTTCTTCGGCCCGCGCACCGCAATGCCGACCAGATTCATGTTGGCGGCGTCCTCGGCGCGAAAGACCTCGCGGTTGGCCTCGTCGTGGCCGGTGGCGAACATGGCCTGGATGAAGGGCACGACCGTGAGTTCGCGTTCGCGCGCCGTGCGGTGCGCGCCCTGCAAACCGGCCAGGTCGCCTTCGAACACCAGGATCGGCTGCACGGACATGCTGGCGTACGGGTGCCCCGTGGCGTCCACATAGGGGGCGCCCAACATCTCGGGCGCGGCGGACGCCAGGCCGGTGGACAGGAAGGCCACCACATTCAGGCGCTGCCACGTGGCCAGGTCGCTACGGACGATGATGGCAACTTTGGTATCAAACACGTCAAGACTCCGCTAGGGGAAAAGCGCCCATGGTGGCGCAGTGCCTTCGCGAGGGTCTAGAACGTTTGTGCGCTGTGCCGGTATTTCGCCGGGGTGATCCGGTAAGCCCGCTTGAACCAGCGGCCCAGGTGGCTCTGGTCGGCAAAGCCGACCTGGGCCGCAACCTCGGCCGGGGCGATGCCGCGGGCCAGCAGCGCGCGCGCCCGCCGCAGCCGGGCGTTCACCAGGTAGGCATGCGGGGTCAGGCCGAATTCGCGGCGGAACTGCCGGGCCAGGGCGTAGCGGTCCATGCCGGAATGCTCGGCCACCTGGTCCATGCTGAGATCCAATGCCATATGGGCGTCGATGTATTCCTGGGCGCGGCGTGCGCGCGACGGCGAGGGGCGGGCGGGGGCGACCAGCAGGCGCTCATGGTCGGCGGCCAGGTGCTCGATCAGCGTATCCAGGGCCTCGTCGCGCGCCAGGCGCGGGTCGTCCGGTTCGAAACTGTGCAGGGCCGTGACGATGGCGTTGATCAGCGCGGGCTCGTTGGACAGCGACGCGCGAAACATCGAAAACGCCTGGCGGCCAGGCTTGCGTTCGCGCCGCGCTATCGCGGCATCGACCCAGGCCAGGGGCAGGTACAGCATCGAATACGTGAACCCCTGCTCGCTGCCGGCATGGCCGTCGTGCACGGCGCCGGGCTCGATCAGCATGGCGTTGCCCACCGTGCTGGTGACGATGCGCCGCGCGCATTGGAATTGCTGCACGCCCTGCAGCGTGACGCCCACCAGCATTTCGTCGTGGTCGTGGGGATCGTAGGCGTGCCCGCGAAAATGGGCATGCACCACCTCGATGCCCGTCGCAGGGTCGCGCCGTACCCGGATCCAGTCGTCTTGAGTCGTCATAACGGAAATTCCCTGCCAGCAGGCAGTCTTGGCGCGCTGGGGCGGCGTGCCTGCCCAACGGCTTGTTCGCCGGGTAGATTACTTGAATAATCGATGCGGCACGCATCCGCGAGATGCATTCAGGCAAGCAAGGAGACGGTTCATGGCAACACCCGGCAACCCCAAGGCGCTGTATCTGGACGACCTGTCGGTGGGCGACACCTTCACCAGCGCGACGCACCAGCTGGACGTCGATCAGGTGCGGCGCTTCGCCTCGGAATTCGACCCGCAGCCGTTCCACCTGGACGAGGACGCGGCGCGCCATTCCCTGTTCCAGGGGCTGGCGGCCAGCGGCTGGCATACCGTTGCCATCACCATGCGCCTGCTGGTCGACAGCATGCCACTGGCCGATGGCGTGATCGGTGCCGGCGCCGAGATCAGCTGGGCCCGCCCGACGCGGCCGGGCGATGCGCTGCACGTGAAAAGCACGATTCTTTCCATCACGCCGTCGCGCAGCAAACCTGACCGCGGCATCGTGCTGGTGGAAAGCGTGACGTTCAACCAGGATGGTGATGAAGTGCAGAAGCTGACCAGCAAGGTCGTGAGCTTTCGTCGCAAGTAGCCTGCGATGGCACGGGCATCACGGTTGCAGTGATGCCTGTGCTGGGTACAATTCACGATCACTGCTTTTTTTCGAGGGTCTCTTCCCATGCGCCATTGATGCGGCCGTTGTCATGACGGCAAATCTCCACTGCCCCCAACTGCGGGGGAGCTCTTTGCATCTTTGGAAACCCACAGCGCATGGCGAATTTTCATCTCGCCCTGGAAGGCGTTTCATACGCTTTGCCGGATGGCACTTCTCTTTTTTCCGACCTGAACGACACCTTCGACCTGCGCCATACCGGCCTGGTCGGACGCAATGGCGTGGGCAAGTCCGTCCTGGCCCGCATTCTGGCGGGGCAGTTGGCACCGTCACAAGGACGCCGCGTGGCGGCGGGCAGCGTGCACTACCTGGCCCAACAGGTCGACGCCGTGGCGGACGATGCCACCGTGGCCAACCTGGCGGGCGTGCAGCGCGTGCTTGCCGCGCTGCGGCGCATCGAGGCCGGCAGCGCGGCGCCCGAAGACTACGATGCGGTCGGTGATCGCTGGGACGTCGCGCGG
Organism: Achromobacter sp. DH1f; assembly: GCF_000633435.1. Classification (NCBI taxonomy): domain Bacteria; kingdom Pseudomonadati; phylum Pseudomonadota; class Betaproteobacteria; order Burkholderiales; family Alcaligenaceae; genus Achromobacter; species Achromobacter sp. DH1f. Next base: position 77,430 of record NZ_AYMF01000054.1, read on the forward strand.
CAACTGCGGTGCGCGCTGGAACAGCACGGCCTGGCGCATCTGGATGCGCAGACACCGGCCCATCTGCTGAGCGGCGGCGAGCGCACCCGGGTCGCCCTGATCGGCGCCTTGCTGTCGGACGCCGACTTCCTGATCCTGGACGAACCCACCAACCACCTGGACCAGTCCAGCCGGCAGGCCTTGATCACGCAATTGGCGCAATGGCCACGTGGCCTGCTGGTGATCAGCCACGACAGGCAACTGCTGGACACGATGGACCGCATCGTGGAATTGTCCCCCTTGGGCTTGCACAGTCATGGCGGCAATTATGCGTTCTATGCGCAGGCCAAGGCGCATGAACAGCAGCGTGCGGTGGCGGAACTGGAGCGGGCAAAGCGGGATCGCCAGCGCGAGGCGCGCGCCCTGCAGGAACAGCGCGAGCGCCAGGAAAAACGGCAGGCGCGCGGCACGCGCAGCGGCAAAGAGGCCAACCAGGCCAAGATCCTGCTGGGGCGCCAGAAAGCGCGCAGCGAACAATCGACCGGCAAGCTGCGCAAGCAACACGCCGCTGCACAGCTTGGACTGATGCAGCGGGTGCACGAGGCGGCGCAGCAGGTCGACGAGGGCTTGAGCATTCATCTGCACGCCGGGCTCGATGCCGGCGTGGCGCAGCGGCTGGTGGCGATGCTGGATGCGGTCGAACTGCCCTTCGTGCCCGCTGCCAACCAGCGGCTGAGCCTGCAAGTACGGGGGCAGCAGCGTATTGGCGTGATCGGTCCCAATGGCAGCGGCAAATCCACCTTGCTGAAAGTGCTGGCGGGGCAGCTGGCGCCGCGCGCCGGAACATGCTCAGTCACGCCGGCCCGCGTCTACCTGGATCAGGCGTTGGGCAATCTGGACCCTGCCCGATCGGTGTTGGCCCAAGCCAGCGAAGCCAACCGTCTCCTGAGCGAAGGCGAGCTGCGCATGCGCCTGGCGCAACTGGGCCTGGACGCGGACAAGGTGACCGTGCCCAGCAGCCTGCTCAGCGGCGGCGAGCGCCTGAAGGCCGCGCTGGCCTGCGTGCTGTATGCCGACCCGCCACCGCAGCTATTGCTGCTGGATGAGCCCAGCAACCATCTGGACCTGCCGTCGCTGCAGGCGTTGGAGACGATGCTGTCGCGCTATCCGGGTGCCATGCTGGTGGCTTCGCATGACACGGCGTTCCTGGATCATCTGGCCCTGACGGACCTGCTGGCGGCGACGGGCGACGGATGGCGGTTGCTGGGCATGGGGCAGGGCCGCGACTGGAAACAATCGCAACAATAATTTTCGGCTCTTGGCCGTGTGCCATCACGGCCACGAAGGAGCGAACCCCGGTGTGGGCCGCAGACGCATTGGCGTGCCGGGCCTGGACGGCGGCTATGCGCCCTGCCGCTGCCCCGGTGGCAGGCGCCGGATCTTGTTTCAGCAGGCATGCGGGCTATTGCGATCCGACCTCGAATCAGTAGTATGCCGGCTCCATTCAGCTTTCTTTCAAGGACCGAACCATGATGCCATCGCGCCCGCGCCTTGCCCTGTCCGCCCTGGCGCTTACGCTTGCGCTGTCCGGCTGCGTGAACCTGCCGAATTCCAACGGCGAAGGCACCATGGACGATCCGCGCTACGGACAGCTGCTGGACCTGATCAACGAGGCGCTCAAGGACGACATGGCCGTGGTGCTGGTGGCCGACCTGATGCCGCACGCCACGCTGAAAGACGCCATGACCATGACGCAGTGGACGGGCAACACGGTCTGGATGTTCGAGAAAGACCCGCGAATCACGTTCGGCCGCAAGTTCCAGAACAACTCGCTGAAGCGGGACAAGGCGGAAACGTATCTGTTCAGGGCGTTCGAGGTGCACATCCTGCCGCCCGGCAAGTACCTGCTGACCGGCGGCGACGACTACAAGCTCAATGCCTTGCTGGACCAGGTGGGCGCGCCGCGCGGCGCGGTCGGTTCGGGCCGTGGCGCCAACGGCACGGCTTATTTGTCGCCCGAGCTGTACCGCGAGTTCTATAAAGAGACCAACTGGCATGAAGGGTCCACGGGGTCCCAACTGAAGACGCGCACGGTCTGCACCGCCGTGCACCGCGGCTCGGGCGCGTGTGTGGCCTGGGGCGAAGAGCAATACACCGAAACCACGCCGGGCGTGCAGGCGGGGTACTACGAGGACACGGCGTATCGGGACATTCCCGCCATCAAGGTACAAGCGCGCATTCCGCCCAAGCAGGCCCTGGCCAGCTTCACGCTCAAGGGCGGCCAACTGGTGCTGAGCCAGCGCATGCACATGAAGACGCCCAGCTACCAGTACACGCAGTCGGGCTGCCGCGCGGTCGATCCCAAGATGATCGAGTGCCCGCTGGAAAACCTGACGGTCTACACCTGGCCCGCGCCGATGGACTTCGCGCAAAAGCTTTTTTCTCAGCGCACCAACATCAGTGACCCGCAGCGCGAGATGCTGTCCCGGATCATCCCCATGCAGATCACGCCGCTGGGCAAGCAGGGCATGCAGGATCCGGTGTGGGGCGTGCCGCTGTCGCGCAAGTAGATGAGGATGTTGATTTCGGCGCAAGGCAAGTCTTTGCTGCTGCGAAATCTACGAACGCAACAGACGTGAAAAACCCGCCTTTTACACTGCCTCCGGGGAGGTCGCGCCATCCGGAGATGGCAAGTGTGGCGGGTTGCGTTGAGTGAATTATTGCTGGAAGCAGATCATTCAGTCAATCCGAACTATCAACCAAACGTAAACGCATACGCCGACACGCCCGGGTCCAGGAATTCAATGGCGAAGGTGTGGTCGGCCGACGCGTCCTGTTGGCGGACCAGCTGGTACAGGCGCTGCTCGGTCACCACGCCGGTGCCATCTGCGGCGACATCCATGCCGTGGTCGGCGCCGGGCGGCTTGCCGTCGAGGGTGATCTTGAAGCGTACCGGTTTGCCGTCGGCGTCGGGGCCCAGCACCAGGTGCAGGTCGCGGGCGTGGAAGCGGTAGACGAGGCGGCCGCTGCCTTGGGCCAGCGTCGAGCGTTCGGCGCCGATGCGCCAGGCGCCGTCCAGCGCCCAGTGATTCAGGGCCAGCGATGCCGGCGCGGTGTAGGCGACCGGCGTGTCGGCGACGAACTTGTCGCGGGTTGCGAAACCTTCGGCGCGGTCGTAACCCAGGTAGGTTTCCGGTGAACGGACCTCGGCCGAATCGGCCGATGCCTGGACGCCTTGCGCCTGCACGGTCGTCAGGCCCGCATCCACGTTGGAGGCGCCGGCTTCGCGCAGCAGCTGCTGGATCACGCGTTCGGATTGGTCGTATTCGCCTTCGCCGAAGTGGTGATAGCGGATGCGCTCTTGTGCGTCGATGAAGTAGTGCGCCGGCCAGTATTGGTTGCCGAAAGCCTTCCAGATGGCGTAGTTGTTGTCGATGGCGACCGGGTAGGTCACGCCCAACTGCTTGGTAGCGCGCGTGACGTTGCCGATGTCGCGTTCGAAGGCGAATTCGGGGGCGTGCACGCCGATGACCACCAGGCCCTGGTCGCGATACTTCTGCGCCCAGGCCTCGACGTAGGGCAAGGCGCGCAGGCAGTTGATGCACGAGTACGTCCAGAAGTCGACCAGCACGACCTTGCCGCGCAGCTGTTCGGCCGACAAGGGCGGCGAGTTCAACCATTGCACTGCGCCATCCAGCGGCGGCAGCGTGCCTTCGACGGGCAGCGTATCGCCGGTGCTTGCCGTGGTGCGGGGCGCAGCCGAATCGGGGGCTGCGCCCAGGCGGCCGATCAGGGCCTGTTCGAGATTGCCCGTGGACGCGGTGGACAGCTGCGTCAGCACGCCGGTGTCCCAGCCCAGCGCGATAGCGGCGGCGCCGGCCAGCATCAACACGCCCAGGCCGCGCCGGATCCATTCGCCCGCGCCCAGCGAACGCTTCATGGCGGCGAAGACTTTGCCGCCCAGCAACAGCGCGCAGGCCAGCGACGTGGCGGCGCCCAGCGCGTACGCCAACAGCAGCAAGCTGGTGCTGAGGCTGGCGCCTTGCAGGGCGGCGCCGGTCAGCACCAAGCCCAGGATCGGCCCGGCGCAGGGCGCCCACAGCAGGCCGGTGGCGATGCCCAGCAGGAACGAGGTCCTGGGGTGCGGTTCGGCCTCGTTGCCCGCCGCGCTGGTCAGGCGGTTGCCGGCATTGACCAGGGGATGCGTCAGCCGTTCGGCCAGGCGTGGAAACAGCAGCGTCAGCCCGAAGACGACGACCAGCGCCAGGGCCAGCCAGCGGCCATATTGGTTGGCGGCCACGACCCAGCCGCCGCCCACGGCCGCCAGCGAGGCCACCAGGGCAAAGGTGACGGCCATGCCCGCCAGCAGCGGCAGCCCGCTGCGCACGAAGGACTGGCCGGCGCGCGAGAAAACGAAGGGCAGAACGGGAAGGATGCAGGGGCTGACGATGGTCAGCACGCCGCCCAGGTAGGCAAGGAGAAGCAGCAGCATGGTCGGTCCGGCTTGTGATCGAAGGTTATGGCTTGCGGGACGCCGGCATCCGCGAGGATGCCGCCGCGTTTGCCACAGCATAAGAGCGCAGCCGTACCGGGACTTTCACGCAAATCTAAATTTTTCGTGAAGATTGCGTGGGGGCTGTCAGCTGGGGCGGCGGCCTATTTGCCGCAGCGCTGTGGCACCTTGCGCAAGCTTTCCGTGTAGCCCAGTTCGGTGACCTTGGCGGCCAGCGCCGCGTAGGTCTCGTCGCTCAGGCACGGAACGCGCGCCATGATCCACACATAGTCGCGCTTGGAGCGGCCAATGATGGTGGTCTGGTAGGCATCGTCCAGGTAGGCAATGACGTATTCCGCCTGGATCGGCCAGATGAACTGCATGCCCCACACCGCGTTGCCGGTGTCGGGCCTGACGGTGGCCACGGGGTGCATCGTGCTGACGTCGGCCTCGAAGCTGCCTTTGCGGTAGCGAAAGTCGGTCTGGATGCGGCCGTCGGGCAAGCGGCGGTAGCTTTCCACGGCGTCGTAGGCGTGGCGTTCGGGCCAGCTGGGGATATGGGCGATGACGTACCAATCGCCCATGAAGCGATCCAGGTCCACGTGGCTGACCGGCGGCATGGGCGGCGGCGCGGCGCAGCCGGTCAGGAGGGCTGCCAGGGCGGCGGACAGGGCGCGCAACATGGTCGTCTCCTCAAGGGCGTGTGAACCGGTAGTGGCCCACGCCCCATTGCTGGCCTGCCTCGTAGCCGAACAGCTCGGCGCAGGCCATCCAGAACATGCGCCAGCGCTGGTGCCACAGGTCAGCCAGGCGCGGGCCGTAGGCCTGGGTCAGCACGGCGCGGGCGGTGGCGGCCTGGGCATCCTGGTTGGCCAGCCAGTGGTTGGCCGTGCGTTCGTAGTGGGTGCCGTCCACGAACCATTTTTCTTCCAGTTGCAAGTCGCGCTGGAAGTGCAGCAGCGTGTCGGCGGCGGGCATGATGCCGCCGGTGAAGAAATGCCGGCCCATCCAGTTGTCGGCGCCTTCGGTCTCGAACGGGTAGGCGCGTTCGCGGTGGGCAAAGATGTGTACGAACAGTTTGCCGCCGGGCCGCAGCCATTGTCCGATGCGGGCCATCAGGTCCTGGTAGTTGCGCATGTGCTCGAACATTTCCACCGACACGCAACGGTCGTAGGCATCCGCGGGTAGCGCCAGCACGTTGACGTCGCAGGTGATGACGCGCACATGCTGCCAGCCGCGTTCGCGGCAGCGCGCTTCGATGTGTTGGCGCTGGGTGGCCGAGTTCGACACGGCGGTGATGCGGGCGTTGGGGTAGTGCTCGGCCATCCACAGCGTCAGCGAGCCCCAGCCGCAGCCCAGTTCCAGGATGTCCTGGCCATCGGCGAGTTCGGCGCGTTCGCCGTACAGGCGCAGCATGGCGGCTTCGGCTTCATCCAGCGTTTCGGCGCCGGTGGGGTAGTAGCAGCCGGAATATTTCATGCGGGCGCCCAGGCACAGCTGGAAGAAGGCGGTGGGCAGTTCGTAGTGTTGGGCGTTGGCGGCGTCGGTGTGGATGGCGACGGGGCTGGTGCGCAGGCGCGCGATCAGTTGCTGGTCGCGCGCGGTCCAGGCTTCGATGCCACCGGCGTATTCGGCGGCCAGGCGCTGGGCGCACAGGCGGCGGATGCCCAGGCGCAGCAGCGCGTCGGGCACCAGGCCGCGTTCGGCCAGGCCCAGCAGGCCGGGAGCGGGGCGGTCGGCGGCGAGCAGGGCGTCTTGCAGGGTGGCGGTCGTCATGGCGAGCCTCGTCAGGATTTGGGAAACCACGGGAAGAAGGCCGACGTGCGGCGCTGGTAGTCGCGGTAGTCGTCGCCGCGCGTGCGCAGGGCCTGCTGTTCGGTGAAGGGGATGCCGCTGATCCAGCGCAGGAACACGAACATCAGCACCGGGCCCAGCCACGCCAAGCCGGCCAGGGGCGAGCCCCAGGCCAGCGCCACGTAGCCGAACCAATGGCACCATTCAAAGAAATAGTTGGGATGGCGCGAATAGCGCCACAGGCCGGCGCGGCAGGTCTGGCCGCGATGCGCGGGGTCGTCGCGAAAGCGGTCCAGCTGCCGGTCGGCGATGACTTCGCCGGTCAGCGCGGCCAGCCAGATCGCCACGCCCAGCGCAACCGCGCCGCCCTGCGCCGGGCTGACGCCCACCGCCAGGAATGGCAGGCAGAACAGCATCACCAGGCCCGCCTGGAACATGAACAGGCCGAAGAACTTGCCCTGGTGGCCATGCCAGCGTTCGCGCAGGGCGCGATAGCGTCCGTCTTCTTCCTGCCGCACGCGACGCCATAGATGCGACGCCAGGCGCAGCGACCAGACGGCTGCCATGATGGCCAGGCATGCGCGCGGCAAGGCGGCGCCCGTGCCGGTGGCGGCGACGAGCACGGCGCTGGCACCCATGCCCAGCGCCCAGACCACGTCAACGATGCCGGCATTGGCATGGCGGCGCTGCCAGCGCCAGGCCAGAGCCATCGCGACGATCATGCCGGCGGCAATCACCAGCCATTGGTGCCAGGGACTCATGTTGCCCCCCTTGTCCAGCGCCAGGCGCGGGAAGTCAGCGCGGGCAGGATCAGGCCCCAGCCCAGCGCCAGTGCGGCCGTGGCGCGCCAGGCGGGTGCATCGAACTGCACGGCCAGCCAGCCGCGCGCCGCGCCCCAGTAGGCCAGAGGCCCGCCCAGGGCGCCGAACGCGCAGGCCAGCCAGGGGCGCGGGCGCAGGTAGGCCAGGGAATGGTTCAAGGTCAGGGCAAAGGCGGCCCACAGCGCCAGGATCCACAGCGGCGCAGGCCAGGCGCTGGCGGCATAGACCGACCAGCCCAGCGCCGACAGGCTGCCGTCCAGCAGGCAGCCGCACAGCAGCGCGGCCAGCGCCAGCTTCAGGTCGGCCTGCCAGGTGCGCGACCAGACCAGCTGCGCCGCCACGAACAGCAGCGCCGCCACCACGCCCGGCCAGGCCAGGCCTCGGCCAGCGCCGATGACGGCGCTGAACCAGACCGCCTGGTAGCCGAGCAGGTTGGCCCAGAAGCGCATCACGCGTCCCCTTGCACCCAGCGTTCACCGGCGCTGCGCGCGCCGGGATGCGTCAGCAGCAGGTGCGAGACGCCGATGGAACGCTCGCGAAAGCCGCCTTCGCAATAGGCCAGGTAGAACTCCCACAGGCGGCAAAAGCGCGCGTCAAAGCCCTGCGCCCGCACGTCGGGCAGGTGCGCCAGGAAGCGTTCGCGCCAGGCCTGCAAGGTCAGGGCATAGGAATGGCCGAAGTCTTCCAGGTGCACCAGCGCCAGGTCGCAGGCGCGGGTCTTGGCGCGCAGCATGGCGTCGATGGACGGAATGAAGCTGCCCGGGAAGATGTGGCGCTTGATGAAATCCACCGAGCCCAGCGCCTGCTGGTAGCGGTGGTCTTCGATGGTGATGGCCTGGATCAGCGCGCGGCCCCGCGGGGCCAGCAGGCTGGCGACTTTGCCGAAATAGGTTTCCAGGTACTGCGCGCCGATGGCCTCAATCATCTCGATGGACACGACCTTGTCGTACTGGCCTTGCAGGTCGCGGTAGTCCTGCAGCACCACGTCGACGCGGTCCTGCAGGCCGGCGGCGCGCACGCGGGCGGTGGCCAGGTCGTGCTGCTCGCGCGAGATGGTGGCGGTGGTGACGTGGCAGCCATGGTGGCGCGCGGCGTACATGGCAAAGCCGCCCCAGCCGCTGCCGATTTCCACCACGCGGTCACCGGCCTGCAGGTCGAGCTTGCGGCAGATGACGGCCAGCTTGCGCTGCGAGGCCTCTTCCAGCGTGTCGTCGGCGTCGGTCCACAGCGCCGACGAATACATCAGGTCGGGCGACAGGAACAGCGAGAAGAAGTCGTTGCCCAGGTCGTAGTGCGCGGCGATGTTGCGGCGGCTGCCTTCGGGGGTATTGCGGTTGGCGGCGTGCCAGCGCTTGAGCGCCCAGCCGGCCAGCCGCGCCAGGCCCGATTCCATGCCGTCCAGGGTATCGCGGTTGCGCACCAGCAGGCGCACCAGGCCGACCAGGTCATCGCAGGTCCACATGCCGTCGCCAAACGCTTCACCGGCGCCCACGCTGCCTTGCGTGGCCACCAGCCGGTAGAAGGCCATGTCGCGGATGGTCAGGCGCACCACGGCCGAGCCCTGGCCCAGCGTGGCGCCGCCCAGGCTGTCTTCGATGGCCAGGCGGCCGCCGGCCAGTTGCGCCAGACTGGCGAACAGGCGTTTGCGCAGCAGGCGGTCCAGCGCGCCGACCGGGCGGCTTGCCGCGACCGCGGCGTGTTCGGATGGCGTCATGGCTTTCATTGCGGTTCTCCGTTGGGCGTGCGGGGATGGTCGTGGATGGGATTGCGCTTGAGCCACAGGCGCAGCGCCTGCCAATGGATGCCGCCGATCACCTGCAGCGTCATCAGCGGAAAGCGCCACAGCAGCCGCGCCAGCGCGGCGCTGTCGAGTTCGCGGCGCCGCAAGGCCAGGTGGGCATCGAACTGCACCTGGTCGTGGCGGCTGACGCGCATGTGCACGCGCAGGTCGTCGCCGGGCGGGCTGAAGCGCCAGTCGTAGGCGCAGTCCATCGGCATGAAGGGCGACACATGGAAGCGCTTGTCGAACTGCCAGGCCAGCGACAGGCCATGGCGTTCGGCGGTGGCCGCCGGCAGCACGATGCAGTAGCGCTGCTTCCAGGGGGTATTGGTGATTTCGGCGACGATGGCAGCCAGCGTCACGCCGTCTGCCTCGAAGCAGTAGTAGAAGCTGACCGGGTTGAAGACGTAGCCGGCATAACGCGGATGCGCCAGCAGCCGGATCGGGCCGGTGGGCGCCTCGCCCAGCGCGGTGCGCAGGCGGGCGCGCACCGCTTGCGCCAGCGGCACGCCCGTATCGCCATCCAGGTAATCGCTGCGCCGCCACTCGGCCAGGTTGGGCCGGTGGGCCGACCACAGCCAGCGGTGCTTGAAGACCTGGTCGATCTCGTCCAGGTCCAGGTACAGCTGCGCCATGCGGTAGCTGAAACCGTGCGCGTGCGGCAGGTGGCGCTGGTGCGTCACGCGGCCTTCATAGACGGCGCTGTGGTAGTTCATGCGGCCGCCAGGGTCAGGGGCGCGGCGCGCGATTGGATGCCGCGCACGACATCGAGCGCGCTGGCCACGCCGTCTTCATGGAAACCCCAGCCCCAGTAGGCACCGGCGTACCAGCAGCGATGCGGGCCGGATATCTCGTCGCGGCGCGTCTGCGCGGCCACCGATTCCAGGGTGTAGACGGGATGGTGATACCGCATGCGGGCCAGCACGTGCCCGGGGTCGATGGCCTCGCTGCGGTTAAGCGTCACGATGAACGGCAGGCGCGACGACAGGCCCTGCAGCAGATTCATGCAGTAGCTGACCGAGCAGGGCGCCGACGGGTCGGCCGGCACATAGGCGTTCCAGGCGGCCCAGGCCTTGCGGCGGCGCGGCAGCAGGCGGGCATCCGTGTGCAGCACGACGTCGTTGTGTTGGTAGGGGATGGCGCCCAGCACCTGGCGTTCGGCCGGCGTCGGGTCGGCCAGCAGCTTCAGGGCCTGGTCGCTGTGGCAGGCGAAGATGACTTCGTCGTAGTGCGGCTGGCCATCGCAGGACGTCACCACCACGCCGCCGGCCTGGCGCGTCACGGCATGCACCGGGCAGTTCAGGCGTACCAGCACATTCCAGCGTTCACGCAGCGCGCGGATATACCGGCTGGAACCGCCTTGCACCACACGCCATTCGGGCCGCTGGCTGACCTGCAGCATCTGGTGGTTGGCCATGAACTGCACCAGGTAGCGCGCCGGAAAGTCCAGGATGCGGGCCGCGGGCGCCGACCACAGCGCCGACGCCATCGGGATCAGGTGGTCACTGCAGAAGGCGCTGCCGTAGCGGTGCTGTTCCAGGTAGTCGCCCAGCGTGGGGCCGGGGTCCTGGCTGGCCAGCAATGCCGGCGCTTCGCGATAAAAGCGCATCAGGTCGCGCACCATGCCCAGAAAGCGCGGCGACAGCAGATTGCGCCGTTGGCAGAACAGCGTGTCCAGCGTGGTCGCGTTGTATTCCAGGCCGCCGTCCGCCTTGTGCACCGAGAAGCTCATGGTGGTGGGCTGCGAGGCCACGCCCAGCTCGTCCAGCAGGGCCGTGAAGTGCGGATAGTTCACCGGGTTGTGCACGATGAAGCCGCTGTCCACCGCGAAGGTCTTGCCGTCCTGTTCGACCGTGTGGGTGTGCGTGTGGCCGCCCAGGTAGTCGTTGGCCTCGTACAGGGTCACGTCGTGGTCGCGGCCCAGCTTCCAGGCGCAGACCAGCCCCGAGATGCCCGAGCCGATGATGGCGATGCGCATGATTACTCCTTGGCGCGCGCCAGCACCCAGGCCGGCACGGCTTTCAGGTCCCAGATCAGGCCGGTGGCCGCCAAGAGGCGCAGGCCGTACCAGGTGATGTCGATTTCACGGGCGCGGAACCCCTGGCGGGCCGAGCCGGGATAGAAGTGGTGGTTGTTGTGCCAGCCTTCGCCGAAGGTCAGCAGCGCCAGCCAGGCGTTGTTGCGGCTGTCGTCCGCGGTGTCGTAGCGGCGCTTGCCGTAGCGATGCGCCAGCGAATTGATGGTGACCGTGGCGTGAAACAGCGCCACCGTCGAGATGACGAACCCCCACACCAGCATCTGCGGCCCGGTGGTGCCCAGGCCGGGCGCCACGCGTTCGAGCAGTGCGCCCAGGCCGTAGCACAGCAGCGCCAGGGCGATGGGCACGGCGGCGTCGAAACGGTCCAGCCAGCGCAGTTCGGGATAGCGGCGCAGGTCCGGCACGCGGGCCAGGTCGGTGGCGAAGGCGCGCGGCGTCAGGAACCAGCCCATGTGGCTCCACCAGAAACCGTGGCGGGCGGGCGAATGCAGGTCCTGCTCGTCATCGGCATGGCGGTGGTGGTGGCGATGGTGCGCCGCCCACCACAGCGGGCCGCGCTGCGCGCACGACGCGCCCAGGATGGCAAACACCAGCTGCATGCCGCGTGACGTACGAAACGTGCGGTGCGAGAAGTAGCGATGGTAGAAGCCGGTCAGCGCGAACATGCGCACCGCGTACAGCGCCACGGCGACGGCCAGCGCCACCGGCGACACACCGGTCCACAGCGCGCCCAGGCAGCCCAGATGCAGCAGCGCAAAGGGCAGGGCCCGCGCCCAGTCGATGCGGTCGGGGTTGCCCGCGGGCACGCCCTGGGCCTGGGTATCTACCCAGCGGCGTATCGAGGCGGTCCAGCCAGTGAATTCGGGGCGCATCATCGTGTCCTGTTCGAGCCTTGCCGGGATATACGGGCGCGGCGGTGTCGCGGATGCATTGGGGTAAACCCTCGGCGGCCTTGCGCTAGTCGCAACGGCCCGTCAGCGGCGTGGCGGACGCGGCGTCCAGGTCCTGTCTGGTGGGTGGGGGCAGGATGGCCTCCGGCGGGAATTCGATGCGCACGGTCTGCGTGCCGCCGTTGCCGTCGCGCAGATTGCTCACGCCTTCGAAGCGGCGCAGGCGGTGGCTGTCGCGGTCGTAGGTGACGCGCAGCGGCGGCGCGGCAAAGCCGTACCAGGCATCCAGCCGCAAGCGGAAGATGCGTTCGCGGGCGTCGGGCAGGTCGCGCGCCTGTACCTCAAGCGGCACCCAGGCCAGCCGGCTGGGCAGCAGGAACTGCAAGGGCGCGGTGGGCGCGTCCCAATGCTGGCGCAGCCAGGCGTCGAAGCCGGCGTCTATCACTGGGTCTGCCGCGGCCGGCAGCTTCTGACTTTGCATGGTCGCCCCGGCGCGGGCCTGGACGTAGACGTAGCGCTCGCCATTGCGCAGGCTGGCGCCTTCGCGGTAACCCTCGCGCTGGTCGAACAGCGCAAAATCGGGGGCGGGGTCATCCAGGGCGCCGCGCACCCACTTGCGTGCAAAGGCTGCGCCGTCCGGGCAGCGGTACAGCACCAGCCGTTCTTGTTGTGCGTGGTCGCGTACTACCCAGTGTTCTTCGCGATAGCGTTCGGCGCCGCCATGCGGGGCGTAGGCGATGCCCACGTAATGTTCGTTCTGCGCCTGGGCGACCCAGGGCGCCGACAGCAGTAGCAGCACAAGCAGCAGACGCATGGTCATTCCCCTTGCGCCGCACAGGGCGCGGCCACGAATGCACTGACGTCGTCCAACACCGGCGCGCGCCAGCGCAGCGGCCGCGACAAGGCCCCGACCAGCAGCTTGTGGCCCAGGTCGGGATATTCGACGAGGCGGGCGCAGGCCCCGGCCGCGCGCAGCGCGAGCGCCAGGCTGACGCTGTTGCGCCGCGGATCGACCGTGCTGTCGGCGGCGCCGGCCAGCAGCAGGCCCGGCGGCGCGGCGGCGCTGACGTGATGGATCGGTTGCGAGTCGGGCGGCGTATCGGGAAACAGGAACACCGGCCGTACGTCGCGCGCGACGATGGGCAGGAAGTCATAAGGGCCGGCCAGGCCGATCCAGCCGGCCAGGGTGGCGGGCGCGGTGCCGGCACCGTGCAGCCAGCGCGCATCCAGCGCCAGCATGGCGGCGATGTAGCCGCCCGCGCTGTGGCCTGCCACGAAGACCCGCCGCGGGTCGCCGCCATAGGCGCCGATGTGCTGCTGGGTCCAGGCCACCACTTGCGCGGCATCCTGCAGAAAGGCGGGGTAACGGGCTTCGGGGTACAGGCGGTAGTCGGCGATCACGGCGACGATGCCGCGGGACGCCAGCGCGTCGCCCGCGAAGCGATAGTCGGCCCGTTCGCCGCTGCGCCAGCTGCCGCCGTAGAAGAACACGACGACGGGGGCATGAGCGGCATTGGGCGGCGCGTAGATATCCAGGCGCTGGCGTGGCAGCGTGCCATAGGCCAGCCCCTGCGTGGCCTGGCTGGCGCCGTCGGGAATGGCGCCGTTCAGCAGTGTCAGGGGGGAACAGGCGGCCAGCAGGCCCAGCGCCAGGCCGGCGACCAGCAGGATTTCGAAGAGGCCACGCGGGCCGGGGCCGATCCAGGAAGACATGGGGTGCTCCGCAACGGGGACACCCCTCTATACGGGCCGCGGCCCATCCTGGATGCAGCCTAGATCTTCAGCACGTCGCCGCTCATGATGATGGGGCCGGTGGGCTTGCCGGTGGGCGAGCCGCCCGGCGGTTCGAGCGTGATGGCCAGTTGCTGCACGCCGGCCAGGCCCTGCGCGCGGCGCAGCGCCGTCAGGCCTTCGGGCGAGACCAGGCCGACCGACTGCGGCGCCTGGCCGGGCGGAATGGCCCAGAGTTCCAGGGCTTTGTCGCCGGCACGCGTCGCCAGGTTCTGCAAGGCATGGATGTGCAGGCCGCCGGCTTCGTCGGCGCGCACCACCAGCATGGCCTGGGCTTCGGGGCTTTGCAGCACGGCCATGAGTTGCGCCCGCGCGGCGCGGTCGACCTGCATGGGGTAGAAGACCACGCCGGCCACCAGCAGGGCCGCCAGCGCGCCGCTGGCCACGCGCCAGAACGCCAGGCCTTGCCACCACGGCCCGGCGCCGGGACGCAGGCGCGCTTCGATCGCGCGCCAGACGCGGCCGGGCGGCGTCTTGGCAGGCAGCGACCAGAGCAGCGGATAGATGTCGTTTTCCCATTCGCGCACCTGGCGGCGCAGGTTGGCGTCGGCCGCCATCAGCCCCTCGAAACGGCGACGGGCGCCGCCGCGCATGGCACCGGCCACGTAGTCGGCCGCCAGGCGGGCGCGTAACTGCGGATCGCGGTAGTTCATGACAGGCACCTCTTGAGCCGTTCCATGCCGCGGCGCACCCAGCTCTTGATCGTGCCCAGCGGCGTCTGCATGCGCTGGGCGATCTCGCTGTGGCTCAGGTCATCGAAGAAGGACAGCGCGATGGCGGCGCGTTGCTGACCTTCGAGTTGCTTCAGGCAGTCGGCCAGCCGGCGGGCGTCCTGGTCCGTTTGCAGCCGTTCGAACGGGCCGGGGGCGTCGTCCGCCCACGCCAGCGTCAATTCGCCGTCGGCGTCCGGGCGCTCCAGGTCCGGCCTGCGCAGCAGGTCGATACAGCGGTTGCGCACGATGCGGGTCATCCAGGTCATGACTTGGCTCTGTTCCGAAGAATAGCGGGCGGCGTTGCGCCAGATATTGATGAAGCTGTCCTGGAGGACTTCTTCCGCCCAGTCGCTTCGTCGCAATATACGTACGGCAAGCGCAAACAGATGCGGGGACGTTTGGCGATAGAGTTCGGCCAGCGCGGATTCCTGGCCGCGCGCGCAATCCTGTATCAGAGCCTGCAGACGAAGCGGATCAGCCATGGCGGATATCCGGGGTCAGATAGGTGCAGCCGCGTGAGGCGACGGGGAAGAGCATGCGCCACAGGCCGGGAACGGCTGTGGCCCCCAAATAATACAGGCAAGCGCCGCACGGGTTGGCTCGGGCAAAGGCCGGGTTTGTACGGGTGACTTCCGTGGCGGTTCAGTGGCGAAAGCGTCGGCGGCCAGGAACTTCGCCGCCTGCTCGGCGGTCGGATCGCCAGGCGATCAGGTGGCTTGCGGCCAAGGGAAAGCGATGCGCCGCATCGCGGTGTGCGCGGCCAGGTCGATCGCCCGTAAAGGACCTGAATATGCGGCTATCCGCGGCAGTCATCGCATTTTTCCTGGCATCGCCTGTTTCCGCATGGGCGGACGAGGCTTCCGCCAACTCGGCGCTCGTGACGGGCGACGCGTCGACCAACAAGACGCCGCTGGACATCGATGCCGCGGCCAGCGCGACGCCGGTGGCGGACGGCATCGGTTTTCCGGAAGGCACCGTGCTGGTGCAGGACACGCTGTACTTCGTCGATTACCAGGCCTCGACCGTCAACCGGCTGACGCCTTCTGGCCAGGCGGTCGTCGCCCGCTTGCCGGGCTGCGGCGCCAACGGCCTGGTGGCCACGCCCGACGCGCTGCTGGTCGCCTGCTACGACAGCGGCACCGTGCAGCAGATATCACGGGATGGCGTGAAGCAGCGGACGTTCGAGCGCGGCTCGAAAGGCGAACCCTTCTACCGGCCCAACGACCTGGTCGCCGATGCCCGCGGCGGCGTTTACTTCACCGCGTCGGGCGACGATTCCTGGCTGGGCAAGGTGTTCTACCTGGCGCCGCAGGGCGGCGCCCCGGTGGCCTTGGCCGACAACATCCGCAACGCCAACGGCATCGCCCTGTCGCCCGACGGCGGCATCCTGTATGTGGGCGAAAGCACCACCGACAGCATCCTGCGCTTTGACGTGCATCGGGATGGCACGCTGGAAGGACGCGCATTGTTCGCCGATCTGGATGGGCTGGCGCCCGGCGGGCAGGCCTATCGCCACACGCCGGACGGCATCCGCAGCGATGGCAGCGGTCACCTGTTCGTCGCGCTGTACAACGGCGGCGGGATGTGGGTGCTGGACGGCCAGGGCCAGCTGATGACCCGTGTGACCCTGCCGGGCGAACATCATTCGAACCTGGCTTTGTCGCGCGATCAGAAGACGGTGTATGCGACGGCGCTGTCGGGGGCAGCGGGGCAGATTTTCAAGCTGCCGAATCCGTTGCTGGCGGGCAAGCCCTGACAGTGGGCAAAGCGGGGCGTGAAATAGAAGGCCTCTCTCAGCGGGCGGTGCACTACCGCCGCATGTCCTGTAAATGACGGCGTTCGCAACTCGGTTTTATTGAGCGTCACCGTCGACATTTGAACCAGGCACCGAATGACCTTTCGGGTGCGCTTCATTGTTGACTCGGCAAATTTGACGGTCACGCCGTCGATGCGGGGTAGCCGAGGTCCGTCACGCCTTAGTAACGCGGCAGGTCGGGACACGCCGCGCACGCCAGTCATATTCAATTGGTTTTGATGTGGACCCAATATTGTTTATAGTTACATATAAACCTTATTGGTTACATTGACGCGCCCAGACATTCGCACGTCCATCAATGAACACGCCGAATCACTCGCAGCGTCGGCCGCACCGCAATTTGCGGAATTTCTGACACGTCACATCAGCGACACCGTACGCAAGTGGGATGCGAAAGATATGTCTCGCCAGATCGAACTGAGCATTGGTCCCAATCTGCAATACATCCGCATCAGCGGCACTGTTGTCGGCTGCGTGATCGGCGTCGCGCTGTTCCTGATATCGCAAATCGACGAGATGGTGTAGCCCGTCAGGCGAGTTCAATATCAACATCAAAGGAGGAGAAGAATCATGGTACTTCCGTTGGTCCCAGTAGTGCTTGGCGCCGGGGCAATCGCTTCCGCCATCACCGGGTTAAAAAAAGCGTGGGATGCCAAGCAGAATTTTTCCAGTGCACGCAATCGTGTACAGAACGCCGAGCGCGAATGGCGCCTGGCAGCGCAGGCGTTGGACAATCGGCGCGAAGAAGTCTGCCTTGAACTGGCATCGCTAGGTGAGCTTCGCCTGCAGATCACCACCAAGAGCTTGTCGAAGTTCGGTCGGCTGGTGGCTCAAGTGGCCAAGAGCGATATCGCATCGATAGAGGTGGAGGGGTATCACTTGCCTATCGAGATCGTCCCGATGGACAAAATCGAGGGCGCGGTCTATGAAGCGACGGAGTTTTTGCGGCATGGCTTGCAGAGCGCAGCATCCGGAGCCATGGTTGGTGCCGGCGTGGGGCAAGCGGTGACCTTGCTCGGCACGGCATCCACGGGCACTGCAATATCTGGTCTATCCGGCGCCGCTGCGACCAATGCCACTTTGGCTTGGCTGGGCGGTGGCTCACTGGCCTCCGGTGGGCTGGGAATGGCGGGAGGCACTGCGGTGCTGGGTGGCGTGGTGGCGGGGCCTGTGCTGTTGGTCATGGGATATCTGGCTGCCGGAAAATCGGAAGAGGCCTTGACGCAGGCGCATGCTCACGCGGTAAGCATCGATGAGTCAGTTGAGCAGATATCCAATGCCGGGTTGGCGCTGGATGCGCTGGATCAGCGGGCGCGGGAGGTCGCATGGGTATTGGAAGCATTGAATGAGCGTTTTCAAGCCTCGGCCAATCGGGTTTCTCGCATGCTCGGCCGCGTGCGGCGCGCTCGTGAGGACCGGTATCTGAATGTGGGCAAGGAAGTTCCAGCCAGCCTCGCGAGTCGCAAGATCGAATATGCGAAGTTGTCGGAAGACGATCAGAACAGTTTCAATATGCTGATCGTTCTGGGTACGGCGTTGCATCGCATGGCGAAGATAGAAATCCTGAACAAGAAAGGCGGTCTTACCCGCGCGAGCGCATCAATGGTGCGTGAGATGCAAAGTCTTGTGGAGGCAGTATGAAAAAGACAAGTGATCTGATGGGAGTGCTGACCCAGACCTTGAAAAGCAAGGGCGCGGCGAAGATGGGAAAGGGCATGCCGGGTCAGGTGCTGCTGGAAGGCTTTGATCAGATGTATAAAGCCTTCGGCGAATATCAAGCCCTGCATGCTCAAGAGAAGACGAAACGTGCGCAGATTCAAGCGGATCGCGATGTCGCGGTCAAGAATATCCGTGCGCAGCGTGATGTCGTAAAGCAGGCCATGGCCGACACATTCGACCTACGAAAGACCGGCTTGCAGGCGCAGATTCGAGCCATGGACAAAGCCATTGAAAATGGCGATATCGAGGCGCTGCATGTGATCATGGACGGTATGGTTCGAACCTTGGAAAGTTCGCCATTCAAAGACATTGCCCAGATGCGTGATCAGCTTTCCCAGAAAGACTTCGTGTTCGAACTCAAATAACGCTCGCCACCGCCTATTTACTGCACCCGAGTCGGCGTGGCCGTGCGCGAGGTCTGCGTCGGCATGCGTTCCTGCGTCAGCGTGCCCGGTTCGTCAGAAGACGGGCGCACCACCACGGCGTTGCCAGGCGGGTTGGCGCCCAGGTTGGGCAGGTCGGCCGGGCGTGCGGCGACCGCGGCGAAGGGGCCGCCGCCGGTGGCGGGCACGCCGTCCAATGTCAGGGCGGTGGCCCATTGGCCGTCACGGCGGGACAGCACCTGGTAGCGCTGCGGGCCGCCGGTGCTGCGTGCGACGATGTACACCGTGCCGTCGATCAGGTGCATCGCGGGCGGCGAGGCGGCTTCGGCGTCCAGTTTGGCGGGCTTGCCGTGTTCAACCAGCCAGAGCGGGCCGTTGGCGCGTTCCAGGATGGCCAGCACCACGTTGCCTTGCGCATCCGCATCGATGGCGGGGCGGCCGATGTAGGGCACGCCCAGGTCGGCGGGGGCGCTCCAGTCCATGTTGAGGTCGGTGGTGTCGCCGGTTTCTTCCAGGCGCGTCAGGTGGTTGTCGGCGCGTTGGCGGAAGTAGAGTTCGACGCGGTGTTCGTGGTTGCGGATCGCGGCCAGGCCGCCGGCCGCTTCGGGGGCCGGCACGCGGCGCCAGTGCTGCCAGTCGGGGCGTTGGCCTTTGGCGGCCGGCAGTTGGCGCGTGTAGAACAGTTGGCCTGCGCCGGCCGACGCAAAGACGATGTAGCGGCCGTCGTCGCCGCGCACGACCGCGGGCGCGCCGGTGGCGCCGTCCAGCGGCGGCAGTTCCTGCCAGGGGCTCCAGCTGCCGTCGATGCCGGTGGGGGCGATCCAGTGCAGCCGGCCGTCGTAGCCCAGCGCCACGGCGGCGGCTTCGCCGCGCGGCGCCACGGCCGGAATCTGCGTGACGCGGATGCCGGCCAGCGCCTGCCAGCCTTGCCAGGTGCCGTCATGGCGCTGCTTGTTGGCCCACACGCCGCCCAGCGGGTCGCGCGCCATCAGGCCGGCGGTGCCGTCGGCGTGGGTGAATGACACCAGCGGCCCGCTGGTGCGTCCGCCCAGGCTTTGCCAGCGGTGTTGGCCGGCGTCCCACCGGTTGACGGCGGCGTTGGTCTCGCCCGCCGCGAACACGACCAGGCCGCCGCGGCCGTCCGGATAGATCTGCGGCGGCATGTCCTGGCGCGACACGTAGTAGGCGCGCTGGACCCAGGCGGCCGCGGGGCCGGCGGGTTCCTTGCAGCCGGTGGGGCCGGCGCAATAGTGGTAGTCGTTCCAGGCGTAGTGCTGGAAGATCACCGACTTGCTGGCGATCTCGGCGTCGGCCAGGTTGGTGGCGCGTTCCTGGCTGGGATAGTCGATATAGCCGGTTTCGGCGTAGTTGCCCGGCACGCGCAGCATGGCCGCGCGTACCAGCCGCGCGCTGGCGATGTGGTCGGGATGGCCGTGGCCGGCGCAGCGCCAGCACAGCTGGGTATAGGGCACGGCGATGGTGTCGTCCAGGTGGCGCACGGTGGTGGGCGCGTACTGGCGGATCAGTTCGGCAAGCGTGTCGACCAGTTGTTCGCGGGTGTAGGTCTCGGGGTAGGGGCCGAGGGTGTCGACGCTTTGGCCGGGTTCGGATTCGGTGCGGCTGAGCGGCGTGAGGCTGCCCCAGCCCTTGCCCAGCCAGGGGTCCTTCAAGCGCATGTGCCAGAGCTGCACGCGGGGGTCGCCTTCCAGGGTGAAGCGCGCGATGCGGCGGCCGGCGACGATGCCGGTGTCTTCCTTCCATTGGTCGGGCTTGCCGGCCATGTAGGCGTAGGCAGCGCGCACGCCGCGTTCGCGGCCCAGCATGTAGGTGTCGCCTTCGCCCGCGTCGCTGGCGGTCAGGTAGACCACCCGCACGCAGCCGCCCGCCGCCACGTTCGAGGCGATGTCGGGGTTCATGAACAGCAGGTCGTCATCCAGGTGGGCAACGAAAGCCAGGTCCTTGATGCCGTGGCATTGCGCCAGCGTGGGCGGCGCCGCAAGCACATGGGGGCTGATCAGGGCGGCCAGCGTGAAAAGCAGTATCCGGCCAAGGGGGCGCAACAGGTCCGGGAGTCGGGGCATGGCATAGGGGCAGTCTGGCCCCGTTATTTTTAGACCCTTATTTATAGCGGATATGCCGAGCCGGGGTTCGTCATGGCCGTTACGCTTTTGTGCGGGACGTAACGGCGGTCGCGCGCGTCACGCCGAAAACCCGCCGCAGCGCCCGGTTCGCCGGGTTGGAAT
>NZ_AYMF01000055.1:0-1650 GCF_000633435.1 Achromobacter sp. DH1f
CACGCCCAGCCGCTGCGCGATTTCGGTGGTGGTGGCGGCCTGGAAGCCCGCTTCGGAAAACACCTGCCGCGCCACCCGCAGGATGTCCCGGATCCGTTGTTCGGACTTGGCGCTGGCCGGCAGGCGGCGCATCGGGACGGGAGCGGTTTTTTCCATGAGTGCGGCGGCGGGGCTGGGGGCCTGTGCAGTGGTCGACGGCCCCTATCATAACGACACGAACACAAGAATAACGACACGGAGACGAAATCATCATGCTGTCCAGAACCGACACCTACGCGCAATTGGCGGACACCTTCCAGTGGCGCATTCCCGTGGCCTACAACATCGGCGTGGACGCCTGCGACAAGTGGGCCGACGGCAGCGGCCGCCTGGCGCTCATCCATGAAAAGAACGACGGCACGCAGACCCGCTACAGCTTTGATCAGATCAAGGCGCGCTCGAACCAGCTGGCCAATGCGCTGCGGCGCCAGGGCGTGCGCCGCGGCGACCGCGTGGCCGTGTACCTGCCGCAGGCGCCCGAGACCGCGGTGACGCACATCGGCGTCTACAAGCTGGGCGCCGTGGCGGTGCCGCTGTTCACGCTGTTCGGCGTGGACGCCATCCAGTACCGGCTGGCCGACAGCGGCGCCACGGCGCTGGTGACCGACGCCGAAGGCTGCCGCCGCCTGGCCGAGATCCGCGCCAGCCTGCCGGACCTGAAAGTGGTCTATTGCATCGACGGCGCGGGCGAGGGCGGGGCGCTGGCGTTCCATGCCGCGCTGGACGCTGAATCGGACGAGTTCGACCCCGTGGATACCGCGGCCGACGACCCCGCCGTCATCATCTACACGTCGGGCACCACCGGTAAACCCAAAGGCGCGCTGCATGCGCACCGTGTGCTGCTGGGTCACCTGCCGGCTGTGGAGATGTCGCACGAATTCTTCCCCGAGCACGCCGCGCTGATGTGGACCCCGGCCGACTGGGCCTGGATCGGCGGCCTGCTGGACGTGCTGCTGCCGGCCTGGCACCACGGCGTGCCGGTGCTGGCGCGACGCTTCGAGAAATTCGATGGCGCGGCGGCCTTCGACCTGATGGCGCGCCATGGGGTCACGCATACCTTCCTGCCGCCGACCGCCCTGAAGATGATGCGCGGCATGGCCCAGCCGCCCGCGCCCGGCGCGCTGGCGCTGCGCTCGGTGGCCAGCGGCGGCGAATCGCTGGGCGCCGAACTGATCGACTGGGGCCGGCGCGTGCTGGGCGTGACCATCAACGAGTTCTATGGCCAGACCGAATGCAACATGCTGGTGTCGTCGTGCTCGTCGCTGTTCGACCCGTGCATCGGCGCCATCGGCCGCGCGGCGCCCGGCCATCGGGTCGCCATCGTGGATGACCAGGGCGTCGAAATGGCCGATGGCCAGGAAGGCAACATCGGCGTATTGCGGCCCGACCCGGTGATGTTCCTGGGCTACTGGAACAACTCCCAGGCCACCGCCGAGAAGTTCGCCGGGGATTATCTCCTGACCGGCGACCAGGGCGTGCGCGATGCGGACGGATTCATCCGCTTTGTCGGCCGCAACGACGACGTGATCACCAGCGCGGGCTACCGCATCGGGCCGGGGCCCATCGAAGACTGCCTGCTCGGCCACGCGGCGGTGCGCATGGCGGCGGTGG
>NZ_AYMF01000056.1:0-633 GCF_000633435.1 Achromobacter sp. DH1f
CTGGTGATCTTCATCATCACGGCGCCGTTGCTGGCGCACTCGATCAAGATCAACATGCCCCAGGTGGCTGCCGAGCAGATCGAAGAAGAGCCCAAGACCGTGGACCTGGCCATCGATGCCAGCGGCGCGCTGTTCTGGGACGAGAAGCCGGTCAATATCGACGACCTGCCGAACCGCTTCAAGTCGATCGCCGGCACCAAGCCGCAACCCGAAATCCGTATCCGCGCCGACCAGAACACCCGGTACGAGACCCTGGCCAAGGTCATGGCCTCGGCCCGCCGTTCGGGCATGACGCGCATCGGTTTCGTCACCACGCCGCCCTCGGGCGGAGCCCCCTCGGCCGACGCGCCGGCGGGTGCCCCGGCCCCCGCGCCGGCCGGCAAGTGAACGTTTCCTGGGAAAAGGGGCGCATTTCGCGCCCCTTTTTTTTGGGATCGCGCTAGAATCGCGGCATGCGAGTTCTGGTAATCGAAGACGACACCACCCTGGGCCATGCGCTCCAGGAATTTCTGGCCGACCAGGGTTATGCGGTCGACTGGCTGACAGAGGGCGACCGGGTTCTGGGCGCGCTGGCAGGCCAGCCGTATGACCTGATGCTGCTCGACCTCAATCTGCCCGGCATGAGCGGCCTGG
>NZ_AYMF01000057.1:0-20971 GCF_000633435.1 Achromobacter sp. DH1f
CCCGCCCCGCCCCTCTGCTTGCTGCGCTGCCGGTCTACACCAGGCGCATCACGCGGCGCCAGAACAGCACCGCCACCGCCGCAAACACCGCCAGCCCCAGGAACGACGCCGTGCGGGCAAAGCCTTCGCCGGCAATCGCCAGCGGCGCATCCGTGCCCGCAGCGCCGATGATGGCGGCCATGACCACGCCCACCAGGCTTTCGCCCACGATCAGGCCCGAGGCAATCAGCACGCCGCGGCGGTTGGCCGCCTCGGCGAACTGCTCGTAGGGCTTGCCCGCGACCTGGGCACGGCGACGAAGCGCGCGTTCCAGCAGCCAGGCCAGCAGCGCGCCGGCCACGATGGGCGCGGCCACGGTGGGCGGTAAGTAGATACCGATACCCACCGCCAGCGCCGGAATGCGGGCCACCTTGCAGGTGCGCTTCAAGACTTCATCCACGGCAATCAACGCCACGCCCACCGCCATGCCGATCAGGATCATGGTCCAGTTCAATTGGTGCGTGAAGATGCCGCGCGCAATCGCCAGCATCAGCGTCGCCTGCGGCGCCGACAGCGCCTGGCCGGGGTCCATGCCTTCGCGCGGCATGGCATCGGCAAAGCCGTAGGCGTTGTAGAGCAGTTCCAGCACCGGCGAAATCACCGCCGCGCCCACCACGCAGCCAATCAGCAGCGCCACCTGTTGGCGCCAGGGCGTGGCACCCACCAGCCAGCCGGTCTTCAAGTCTTGCAGGTTGTCATTGGAAATCGACGCCACGGCCACCACGGCAGACGTACTGAAGATCGCCAGCGCGATCGCCATCTGCACGCCGTTCTGCACCGCCAGCAGCTCGCCGCCCAGGGCCAGCATCAGCAGCGACACCAGTACGATGGCCACGATGCCCACGCCCGAGATCGGGCTGGTCGACGAGCCCACCAGGCCCGCCATGTAGCCGCAGGCGGCCGCCACCAGGAAGCCGAACACGAAGGCGAACAGCACGGCATAGGCCACCAGCTTCCAGACCGCGGCGGCCGACAGCGGCGCCCCCGCCAGGAACACCTGGAAGGTGATGACCAATACCGCCACCAGCACCAATGTGACTACCGAGATCCAGCCCGCCGACAGGTCACGCTCGGTGCGCGGCGCCTGGCCGGCACGGGCCGCGCCCGCGCGGGTCAGCGCCGAGAACGACGCCTTGACGCCACGCGCCATCGGCATGAACAGCGTGGCCAGCGTCCAGATGGCGCCCACGCCGATCACCCCGGCGCCAATGAAGCGCACCTGCGAGGCCCACAGGCCGGTGGCGAATTTTTCCAGCGACATGTTGGCGGGAATGTCGGCCATGGCGGTCAGGATGGGCACCGCGATGCCCCACGAGATCACCAGTCCGGCCAGCATGGCCAGGCCAGCCACGATGCCGATCAGGTAGCCGGCCCCCAGCAGCGCCAGCGAGAAACCCATCGGCAGCCGGAACACGGCGCCACCCAGCGAAAACCAGCCGCTGACACCCTCGCCCAGCACCCGCAGGCCACTGGCAGCGAAGCTGACGGCCGCCGCCACCACGCCGCCGCTGACGATGTCGCCCATGCCGGTGGCCGCCGGCTTGGCCGGCGCACGTCCGGCTTCTTCCGCGGCGTCCTGGGCCCGTTCGGCGCTGCCGACCCGCAGGATCTCGGCCGCGGCCACGCCTTCGGGATACGGCAGGTCGCTCTGCACCACCATCACGTGGCGCAGCGGAATCGTGAACATCACGCCCAGCATGCCGCCTGCGGCGCAGATGCCCAGCGTCTGCCAGAACGGAAAGCCTTGCCAGTGGCCCATCATGACCAGGGCAGGCAGGATGAAAATGATGGAGGACAGCGTGCCGGCCGCCGAGGCCTGCGTCTGCACCATGTTGTTTTCCAGGATGTTGGCGTCCTTGAACAGACGCAGCACCGACATGGAAATCACCGCCGCCGGGATGGCCGACGAGAACGTCAGGCCGACCTTCAGGCCCAGGAACACGTTGGACGCGGTGAAGATGATGGTGATCAGCGCGCCCAGCAGCACGCCGCGGAACGTCAGTTCCGGTAGCGTGACGTCGGCCGGGACGCGGGTGGGTTGAGTCATTGAAGTCTCCCTTTACTGGCCGGGACGCCACCCGCCGAAAAGACGGGCGCACCCCGGCTATCAGGGCGTGTCCGCCCTGTTGGTTGCCGGTTTGTTTTTTCTGAAGCGCGAATTCTAGCGCTTCAACGTCCACCGGGTGGTCACCAGCCGTAAGCGGCATTCGGCAGCAGATCCTGCCGTCCACCGGAATTTCGACAACCGATTATGCTGAAAGCCAGGGTTTCTCCCCCAGGTTTTGATAACCCATGCCCCTGGGACAGGTCTAGCATGGACGCTACAAGGAGACAAAACCATCATGTGTGACGCCAGCCATTCGCCCGCCGGGCAAGACCTCCGGCAAGACGCCGACCCCGCCGAAACCGCCGAATGGCGTGAAGGCCTGCAGTCCCTGGTCGAGGCCTCGGGCGCCGACCGGGCGGGCTATGTGCTGGACAACCTGCTGGGCCACGCCGCCTCGCTGGGCCTACGCGCCAACAGCCAGACGCGCACCGCCTACCTGAACACCATTCCCGCCGACCAGGAACCGCCCTTTCCCGGCAACCTGGCGGTCGAAGAGCGTATCGCCCGCATCAACCGCTGGAACGCGCTGGCCATGGTGGTGCGCGCCAACCAGGCGCACGGCGAACTGGGCGGCCACATCGCCAGCTACGCCTCGGCAGCCGACCTGTTCGAGGTGGGCTTCAACCATTTCTTCCGGGCCTCGACGCCCGACGGCCCCGGTGACCTGGTCTACATGCAGCCGCACTCGGCCCCTGGCGTCTACGCCCGCGCCTACCTGGAAGGCTTCCTGAAGGAAGACGACCTGGCGCACTTTCGCCAGGAAATCACCGCCACCTCGCGCGGCCTGCGCGGCCTGTCGTCGTATCCGCACCCCTGGCTGATGCCGGACTTCTGGCAGTTCCCCACCGGGTCGATGGGCATCGGCCCCATCAACGCCATCTACCAGGCCCGCTTCATGCGCTACCTGGAGCACCGCTCGCTGGTGCCCGGCGGCGACCGCAAGGTCTGGGGCATCTTCGGCGACGGCGAAATGGACGAACCCGAATCCATCGCCGCCCTGACGCTGGCCGCCCGCGAAAAACTCGACAACCTGGTGTTCGTCGTCAACTGCAACCTGCAACGCCTGGACGGCCCGGTGCGCGGCAATGGCCGCATCATCGACGAACTGGAAACCCTGTACGCCGGCGCCGGCTGGAACGTCATCAAGCTGGTCTGGGGCAGCGACTGGGACGCCCTGTTGCGGCGCGACACCACGGGCGCCCTGGCGCGCGCCTTCGCCAACACGGTCGACGGCCAGTTCCAGACCTTTGCCGCCAACGACGGCGCCTTCAATCGCGCCCACTTCTTCAACCAGAATCCCGAGCTGGCGGCGCTGGTCGCCGACTGGTCCGACGAAGCCATCGACCGCCTGCACCGAGGCGGCCACGACATGGTCAAGATCCATGCCGCGTACCACCGCGCCTCGCGCCACCGCGGCCAGCCCACCGTGATCCTGGCGCAGACCAAGAAGGGCTTCGGCATGGGTGCCGCGGGCCAGGGCAAGATGACCACCCACCAGCAGAAGAAGCTGGACGACGAGGCGCTGCTGGCGTTCCGTGACCGCTTTGCCCTGCCGATCTCGGATGCCGACTGCCTGGCGCTCAAGTTCTACCGGCCGGCCGACGACAGCGCCGAAATGCGCCACCTGCAAGCCCGCCGCGACGCGCTGGGCGGCCACATTCCCCGCCGCAATACCGTGGCGCCGCGCCTGGCCCCGCCCGCGGTCGAGCAATGGGCGCGTTTCGCGCTGGCCGCCGACGGCAAGGAAATGTCGTCCACCATGGCCATCGTGCGCATGCTGACGGCGCTGCTCAAAGACCCCGAGATCGGCTCGCGCATCGTGCCCATCGTGGCCGACGAGGCCCGCACCTTCGGCATGGCCAACCTGTTTCGCCAGATCGGCATCTATTCGGCACAAGGCCAGTTGTACGAGCCCGAAGACATCGGCTCGGTGCTGTACTACCGCGAAGCGCGCGATGGCCAGATCCTGGAAGAAGGCATCACCGAGGCCGGCGCCATTTCGTCGTGGACGGCTGCGGGCACCAGCTATTCGGTGAACGGCCTGCCGATGCTGCCCTTCTATATCTATTACTCGATGTTCGGCTTCCAGCGCATCGGCGACCTGATCTGGGCAGCGGCCGATCAACGCACGCGCGGCTTTCTGGTCGGCGCCACCTCGGGCCGCACCACGCTGGGCGGCGAAGGCCTGCAGCACCAGGACGGCTCGAGCCACATCGTGGCGGCCACGGTGCCCAACTGCCGCGCCTACGATCCGGCTTACGCCTACGAAGTCGCCGTCATCGTCGAATACGGCATGCGCCGCATGCTGGACGAGCAGCGCGACGAATTCTTCTACCTGACCGTCACCAACGAAAACCTGGCGCAGCCCGACCTGCCGCAGGACGGCAACGCGGCAGAAGGCATCCTGCGCGGCATGTATCGCCTGCGGCCCGCTCGTAAACAGGCGCAGGTACGGCTGCTGGGCGCCGGCCCGATGCTGCGCGAAGCCGAAATGGCCGCCGACCGCCTGCGCGACGACTACGGCGTCGATGCCGAAGTCTGGAGCGTGACCAGCTTTTCCGAGCTGGCCCGCGACGGCCGCGAAGCCGAGCGCGCCCGCGTGCTGGGGCTGGAGGCAGCCGCGGAGGCGGACTGGGTGCGCACCTGCCTGGGCGACAGCAACGCCCCGGTGGTGGCCGCCAGCGACTACGTACGCGCCGTGCCGGAACAGATCCGCGCCTGGGTGCCCGCGCCCTATCGCACGCTGGGCACGGACGGGTTCGGGCGTAGCGACACGCGCGCCCAGTTGCGTGACTTCTTTGAAGTCAGCGCCGACTGGATCGTGTTGCACGCGCTGGACAGCCTGGGCCGCCAGGAGCAGGCCGCGACGTTGCGCAAGACCCTCAACGCGCAATCTCGGACCAATCCGCCCTGGGCGCAATAAACCCCTGAAAGGCAAAGGAAAAAAGCCCCGGCCGGGGTTTTTTTCTCATACGCCCGCACGCAGCGGCGGCGGCGCGGCTTGATCAAAATCGCGCGATCGCTGCGGTGCAGCAACCAATTGGCGCCGCTTTCTGTTGAAATACGGGTGTTCCCTAAGCATTTCCCAAAGAATACGGCGGGCCGAGAGCCCGCTTTTTGCTTTCCGTTTTCACCCTCCAAAGTTAGCGCCGAAAAGGCTGTATCCCATGGACGAAACCCTCACCAAAATGGCGTTGGATTACCACGCCTATCCCACCCCCGGCAAAATCTCGGTCACCCCGACCAAGCCCCTGGCCAACCAAGACGACCTGTCGCTGGCGTACTCGCCCGGCGTGGCGGCCGCCTGCATGGCCATCTTCGAACAGGGCGACGACGCCGCGTCCAAGTACACCTCGCGCGGCAACCTGGTGGGCGTGATCACCAACGGCACCGCCGTGCTCGGCCTGGGCAACATCGGCCCGCTGGCCGCCAAGCCCGTCATGGAAGGCAAGGGCTGCCTGTTCAAGAAGTTCGCCGGCATCGACGTGTTCGACATCGAACTGGCCGAGAACGATCCGGACAAGCTGGTCGACATCATCGCCGCGCTCGAGCCCACGCTGGGCGGCGTCAACCTCGAAGACATCAAGGCGCCCGAGTGCTTCTACATCGAGAAGAAGCTGCGCGAGCGCATGAAGATCCCCGTCTTCCACGACGACCAGCACGGCACCGCCATCATCTCGTCGGCGGCCATCCTGAACGGCCTGAAGGTCGTGAACAAGGACATCGGCTCGGTCAAGCTGGCGTGCTCGGGCGCGGGCGCTGCCGCCATCGCCTGCCTGGACCTGCTGGTGCACCTGGGCGTGAAACGCGAGAACATCTACGTGGTGGATTCGCGCGGCGTCATCTGGGAAGGCCGCGATGAAAACATGGAAGCCAACAAGAAGCGCTACGCGCAAAAGACCGACGCGCGCACGCTCGCCGACGTGGTCAACGGCGCCGACGTCTTCCTGGGCTGCTCCACCGCCGGCGTGCTCACCGCCGACATGGTCAAGACCATGGCCGACCGCCCGCTGATCCTGGCGCTGGCCAACCCGGAACCGGAAATCCGCCCGGAAGTCGCCAAGGCCGCGCGCCCCGACTGCATCATCGCCACCGGCCGTTCGGACTACCCGAACCAGGTCAACAACGTGCTGTGCTTCCCCTTCATCTTCCGCGGCGCCATGGATGCCGGCGCCTCGCGCATCACCGAAGAAATGAAGCTGGCGTGCGTGAAGGCCATCGCTGAACTGGCCCAGGCCGAGCAGAACGACGAAGTGGCCCGCGCCTACGCCGGCCAGGAACTCGCGTTCGGCCCGGACTACATCATCCCCAAGCCGTTCGACCCGCGCCTGATCGTCCAGATCGCCCCGGCCGTGGCCCAGGCCGCCGCCGATTCCGGCGTGGCCGCCCGCCCCATCGAAGACATCGAAGCCTACCGCCAGAAGCTGATGGGCTTCGTGTACCACTCCGGCCAGCTGATGCGTCCGCTGTTCGCCCAGGCCAAGAAGGCGCCCAAGCGCGTCATCTACGCCGACGGCGAAGACGAACGCGTCCTGCGCGCCGTGCAGACGGTTGCCGATGAAAAGCTGGCATTCCCGATCCTGATCGGCCGCCCCGCCGTCATCGAGATGCGCATCAAGAAGTTCGGCCTGCGCCTGATCGCCGGCCAGCACTTCGAGATCGTCGATCCCGAAGACGACAGCCGCTTCAACGAAACCTGGAACGCGTACTACCAGCTCAAGGGCCGCGAAGGCGTCACGCCGGCCATCGCCAAGGCGATGATCCGCAAGCACAACACGCTGATCGGCGCGATGCTGCTGCGCCGTGGCGATGCCGACGCGCTCTTGTGCGGCGTGGCCAGCAAGTACGACAACCAGCTCAAGTACATCGACGAAATCATCGGCAAGAAGGAAGGCCAGACCTACGCCGCCCTGAACGTGCTGATGCTGCCCGACCAGACGCTGTTCATCACCGACACCCACGTCAACGAGAACCCGACGGCCGAAGAAGTCGCCAGCATCACCATCCAGGCTGCCGACGAAATGCTGCGTTTCGGCGTGGTGCCCAAGATCGCCCTGCTGTCGCACTCGAACTTCGGCAGCCGCGTCACGGAATCGTCGCGCAAGATGGCCACCGCCCGCCAGATCGTGCAAGACCGCGCGCCCGACCTCGAAGTCGACGGCGAAATGCACGCCGACGCCGCCCTGTCGGAAAAGATCCGCGTGCTGGCCTACCCGGACAGCACCCTGAAGGGTCCGGCCAACCTGCTGGTCATGCCCACGCTGGACACCGGCAACATCACGTACAACATGCTGAAGATGACCGGCAGCAATGGTGTCGCGATGGGCCCGATCCTGCTGGGCGCCGCCCGCCCGGTGCACATCCTGACGACCAGCGCCACCGTGCGCCGCATCGTCAACATGACGGCCCTGGCCGTGGTGGATGCGCAGCAGGAAGCCGCCGAGGCCGCCAAGAAGCGCCGTTGATCGCTCTCGCGCGATAAACGCATGGCAAGGGCGCCCCTCGGGGCGCCCTTTTTCATCTCAGGCAGAAATCCAGGATGGCCCCGGCCAAGGACGGATGGTAAAAATCGGGCTGATCCTTTTTCCTGGAGCCTTCCCATGCTGCTCGATGCCTTCCTGGCCTGGTTTCACTACCTGGCGATCTTCGTGCTGGTGGTGGTGCTGACCGCCGAAGCGGTGCTGCTGCGCCCCGACCTCACGCCCGCCGCGCTGAAACGCCTGGTGATCTACGACCGCCTGTATATGTTCAGTGCGATCGCCGTGCTGGCCACCGGCGTGCTGCGCCTGACCCTAGGCATCAAGGGCGCCGCCTTCTACATGGGCAATCCGTGGTTTCACGCCAAGATCACGCTGTTCGTCGTCATCGGCCTCTGTTCGGCCCCGCCCACGCTGGCCTTCCTGCGATGGGCAAAGCAGGCGCGGCAGCAGCCCGGCTTCGTGCCGACCGAGCCCGAGATCAAGCGCGCCCGCCGCTGGGTGATGATCGAATCGCACCTGTTCATCTTCCTGCCGCTGTTCGCCGTGCTGATGGCGCGCGGCATCGGCGCGTAACGCCGCGCCCGCCTCAGGGGCAGCGCGCGCGCGTCGGCCCCTGCGGCATGTCGTCGCCGACGATGATGGTCGCGAAGTGGTACACGCCCACGTCTTCGTTCTTGACCACGTCGATGACCTCGCCGCCCAGTGACTGCATGATCGACATGCCTTCCGGCACGTCGTCGTGCCCGGCACGCTTGGCCGCCTGGCCGTTCCAGGGACTGAGCAGCAGCACCCCGGGGTACGGTTCGCGGTCGTCGCCACGGCCACGGCGCACGGACCGGACCTGGGTGCCGGCGGCGTAGCTGACTGCCCCGAGCTGCGTGGCGCAGGCCAGTTCGGCATCGCTGACCCGCAACAGGCGCCGCGTATCGTCCAGGTAGAGCCTGGGATTGCTCAGCGGCAGGCCGAACACTTTGAGCGCCACCGGATCCTTGATTTCGATGCGCCAGCGGTCCGGATCGCGCGAACCGTCCGTGTAGACGGTGCCGTCCGAGCCGTAGGCGATGGAACCCGCGGCGATGTCCAGCGCGTCGGCCCGGTTGCCCGCGCCCAGCACGCACTGTTTCAATCCCTTCAGGGCGCCATCGCGCGCGACGTCGAGTTCGATATCCTGCGTGGCATCGCACTGCCAGCCCAGCAGCGCCTGGCTGCCGGCGCCGCGCAGAATGACCGTGCGGGGATAACGCCCGCGCAGGGCGTAGGTTTCCATGTCGTACTCGGTATCCAGATAGCGCCGGGCGCTGGACGCCTGCACGCCATACATGGCGATGGGCTGCGGGAATTCGGCCTCGACATAGGTCTCGAGCTGGCCTTCGTCCTGCATTTTCAGGCGCGTGCCGGCGGGCATCAGAATGCCCCCTACCGTGGTCGGCTGCGGCAAGGTGATATTGCGCGCCGCCTCGGCGCGATCGCTTTCGCGCCCCACCTGCCAGATCACGGCCTGCACCCAGGCGTAGAACGCGAACGGCACCAGCAGTACCAGAAACACAAGGCTGGACGTCTTCCAGTACTTGCGGACCGTGCGGCGCGCACCGGCACTGGTGGCCACGACCAACAGCCAGCCCAGCAGCACGAGGCCGGCCAGGAAGCCGCAGGAAAGCAGGATGTAGAAGCCGGCGGAAGGCAGTGCTATCGGAATCATGGCGGCAATGATATCGCCAAAACCGTGCCCCTATGCTGCGGGCGCCGCGTGCCACCCGGCCCGGCCGGACGCGGGCAACAAAAAACCGCCCGAAGGCGGTTTCTTGTTCATGCCGGGCAGCGTATCAACGCTTGTCCATCGGGGGCACGTCGCGCGTGACCGAACCGGTGAACAGCTGACGCGGACGGCCGATCTTGTAATCGGGATCCGACAGCATTTCGTTCCACTGGGCGATCCAGCCCACCGTGCGGGCCAGCGCGAAGATGGCCGTGAACAGCGAGGTCGGGATGCCGATGGCGCGTTGGACGATACCCGAGTAGAAGTCCACGTTCGGGTACAGCTTGCGCTGCACGAAGTACGGATCGGACAGGGCGATGCGTTCCAGTTCCATGGCCAGCTTGAACAGCGGGTCGTTTTCCAGGCCCAGGGCCGAGAGCACTTCCTTGCAGGTTTCCTGCATCAGCTTGGCGCGCGGGTCGTAGTTCTTGTAGACGCGGTGGCCAAAGCCCATCAGGCGCACGCCCGAGTTCTTGTCCTTGACCTTCTCCATGAACTCGCCGACCTTGGCGATGCCGCCGTTGGCTTGCAGTTCTTCGAGCATCTGCAGGCACGCTTCGTTGGCGCCGCCGTGGGCCGGGCCCCACAGGCAAGCGACGCCGGCCGAGATGGCTGCGAACGGGTTGGTGCCCGACGAACCGCACAGGCGCACGGTCGAGGTCGAGGCGTTTTGCTCGTGGTCGGCGTGCAGGATGAAGATGCGGTCGAGCGCGCGCTCGACGACTTCGTTCACCTTGTAGTCTTCGCACGGCGTGGCGAACATCATGCGCAGGAAGTTGCCCGTGTAGGACAGGTCGTTCTGCGGGTAGATGAACGGTTGGCCTTGCGAGTACTTGTATGCCATCGCGACCAGCGTCGGCATCTTGGCGATCAGGCGGATAGCCGAGATGTGGCGATGCTGCGGGTTCGTGATGTCGGTCGAGTCGTGGTAGAACGCGGACAGCGCGCCCACCAGGCCCGTCAGGACGGCCATCGGGTGGGCGTCGCGGCGGAAACCACGCAGGAAGAAGTGCAGCTGCTCGTTGACCATCGTGTGATGGGTCACTTGCGAATCGAAGTCGGCCTTCTGTTCCTGATTGGGCAGTTCGCCGTTCAGGATCAGGTAGCAGATGTCCATGAAGTCGCAATTGACGGCCAATTGCTCGATGGGGAAGCCGCGGTACAGCAGCTCGCCCTTGTCGCCGTCGATGTACGTGATGCCCGATTCGCAGGCGGCCGTCGACATGAAGCCGGGGTCAAACGTAAACATGCCCGTCTGGCCGTACAGCTTGCGGATGTCGATCACATCCGGACCGACCGTGCCCTTGTAGACAGGGAACTCAATGGGTGCGCTGCCATCCGAGAAGGATAGAGTGGCTTTTTTGTCAGACAGGTTCATGTTTATTCCTCTCAATTAATCACAGTGCGCGCATCTGGCCAATAATGCCCCGAAGCCTGGGGGTGTCCAGGTCGCCTTCGAGTTCCTTGCGGGCCAGCAGCAGGTCGAGAAGGTCGTTGTCTCCCATCTCGAACAGCTGGGTCAATGCCGCCACATCATCGTCGGTAAGTTCGGCCTCGTAAGCGTCCAGATACCGGGTAATGATCAAGTCGTTTTCGAGCAGGCCGCGGCGCGCCCGCCAACGCAGACGCGCCCGTTCCAGTTCAGTAAGCCTGCTCATCTTTACACCTTCAATACATTCACTACTAGACCGTACGACGGACCATCAGTTCCTTGATCTTGCCAATCGCCTTGGTCGGGTTCAGTCCCTTGGGACAGACGTCGACGCAGTTCATGATGGTGTGGCAACGGAACAGGCGGAACGGATCGTTCAGGTTGTCCAGGCGGTCGCCCGTGGCTTCGTCGCGGCTGTCAGCGATGAAGCGGTAGGCTTGCAGCAGGCCGGCCGGGCCGACGAACTTGTCGGGATTCCACCAGAACGACGGGCAGGAAGTGGAACAGCACGCGCACAGGATGCACTCGTACAGGCCGTCCAGTTCTTCACGGGCCTCGGGCGACTGCAGGCGCTCTTTTTCGGGCGGCGGCGTGTCGTTGATGAGGTACGGGCGAACCGAGTGGTACTGGTTGAAGAAGTGCGTCATGTCCACGATCAGGTCGCGGATCACGGGCAGGCCCGGCAGCGGGCGCAGCACGATGGGTTCCTTCAGTTCGCGAAGGTTCGTCGTGCAGGCCAGGCCGTTCTTGCCGTTGATGTTCATGGCGTCCGAACCGCACACGCCTTCACGGCACGAGCGGCGCAGCGCCAGGCTGTCATCGACGTCGTTCTTGATGCGCACCAGCGCATCAAGCAGCATCTTGTCGGTGGGCTGGAGTTCGACTTCCAGCTTCTGCATGTACGGGCGCTCGTCCTTGTCCGGATCGTAGCGGTAGATTTCGAACTTGACGATTCTCTTGGTGCTCATAGTAGGCTCTATCCGGACTTAGAAGGTACGCGCCTTGGGCGGGAAGGACTCGACCGTCAACGGCTTCATCTGCACGGGCTTGTAATCCAGGCGGCTGCCTTCGGAGTACCACAGCGTGTGCTTGAGCCAGTTTTCGTCGTCGCGGGTCGGGTGGTCGTCCAGCGCATGCGCGCCGCGGCTTTCCGTGCGGTTGGCGGCCGACTTGATCGTGGCGCGGGCCACTTCGGTCATGTTGGCCAGTTCCAGCGCTTCGACGCGCGCGGTGTTGAACACCTTGGACTTGTCCTTGAAGTAGATGTTGTCGGCTTGCTTGGCCAGGTCTTCGATCTGGGTCACGCCTTCGTTCAGCAGTTCCAGCGTGCGGAACACGCCGCAGTGGCGCTGCATCGAGAAGCGGATGGCGTTGCCGATGTCTTGCGTCTTTTCACCCGAGGTGCGTGCTTCCAGCTTGTTCACGCGGTCCAGCGAGAATTCGACGGCTTGCTGCGGCACGTCCTGGTGGGCGTGCTGGCGCTCCGGGTGCGAATTGACGATGTGGTTGCCGGTGGCGCGACCGAACACGATCAGGTCCAGCAACGAGTTCGTGCCCAGGCGGTTGGCGCCGTGCACCGACACCGCGGCGCATTCGCCGATGGCGTACAGGCCGTTGATGACCTTGTTCTCGCCGTTTTCACGCGAGAGCACCTGGCCGTGGTAGTTGGCCGGGATGCCGCCCATCTGGTAGTGGATGGTCGGAACGACGGGGATCGGTTCCTTGATCGGGTCGACGTTGCCGAACTTGATGGCGATTTCGCGGATCGAGGGCAGGCGCTTGTTGATGACGTCGGCGCCCAGGTGGTCGAGCTTGAGCACGACGTAGCTGCCGTCCGGACCGCAACCGCGGCCTTCCTTGATTTCCTGGTCCATCGAGCGGGACACGAAGTCACGCGGGGCCAGATCCTTCAGCGTGGGCGCATAGCGCTCCATGAAGCGTTCGCCATCCTTGTTCAGCAGGATGCCGCCTTCGCCACGCACGCCTTCGGTGATCAGCACGCCGGCGCCGGCCACGCCGGTCGGGTGGAATTGCCAGAATTCCATGTCCTGCAGCGGAATGCCCGCGCGGGCAGCCATGCCCAGGCCGTCACCGGTGTTGATGAAGGCGTTGGTGGAAGCGGCCCAGATACGGCCCGCGCCGCCGGTGGCCAGCACCGTGGTCTTGGCTTCCAGGATGTAGATTTCGCCCGTTTCCATTTCGAGGGCGGTCACGCCCACGACGTCGCCGGCTTCGTTGCGCAGCAGGTCCAGCGCCATCCATTCGACGAAGAACTGGGTGCGCGCAGCGACGTTGCGCTGGTACAGGGTGTGCAGCAGCGCGTGGCCGGTGCGGTCCGCGGCGGCACAGGCGCGCTGGACCGGCTTTTCACCGAAGTTGGCGGTGTGGCCGCCGAACGGACGCTGGTAGATGGTGCCGTCGGGGTTGCGGTCGAAGGGCATGCCGAAGTGCTCGAGCTCGTACACGGCATTCGGGGCTTCGCGGCACATGAATTCGATGGCGTCCTGGTCGCCCAGCCAATCCGACCCCTTGACGGTGTCGTACATGTGCCAGTACCAGTTGTCTTCGCTCATGTTGCCCAGCGAGGCGCTCACGCCGCCCTGCGCGGCAACGGTGTGCGAGCGGGTGGGGAACACTTTGGACAGCACGGCAACCGACAGGCCCGCTTGGGACAGTTGCAGCGAACAACGCATGCCGGCTCCACCGGCGCCAACGACCACCACATCAAACTGGCGACGCGGCAAGGATTTCAGGACAGAGACCACGGCTTAGATGCTCCAGAGGATTTGCGCAAAGTAAATGACCGTACCGATCAACCAGAGGATCGTCAGCACTTGCAGCAGCAGGCGCAGGCCCACCGGCTTGACGTAGTCCATCCAGATGTCGCGCACACCGATCCAGGCGTGCCAGGCCAACGCAAAGAAGGCAAGGGAGGCCAGGATCTGGCCAACCGGAATGAAGCCCACGTAGAAATTGAACAGCTTGACCCAGTGTTCGTACGTGAAGGCAGGCATCGTCAGGATGCCGATGAGCAGTACCAGCGTATACACGGCCATGATGACGGCGGTGATGCGCTGGATGATGAAGTCCATGACGCCATAGTGGGCGCCGACGACCAGGCGCTTGGGCCCGTAGTTTTTAGCGGCGGCCATTTACAGCACTCCGAACAGTTTGAGACCGAACACCAGCGTCAGCGCCAGGCTGACACCGAAGACCACGCCGGCGCTTTTCTTGGCCGACAGCTTGTCGATACCGATGTGCAGGTCGAGCAGCAGGTAGCGAATGCCGGCACAGAAGTGGTGCAGGTAGCCCCAGATCAGGACCAGGAAGACAAGCTTGACGATCGGGTTGGCCGCGAACGAGGCGATCCAGGCGAACGATTGCGGTGCGGCCACGCTCGCTGCGAACAGCGGCACGATGACCAAGGGCAAACAGAGGAACAGCAAAATGCCGCTGATGCGGTGCAGGATGGACAGCTTGCCGGCCAGGGGCAGGCGATAGGAGAACGCAACTTGGGCAAGCCCAATATTGCGAAACTGCGGACGTGGCTTGGCAGCGGTGTCGGACATGACGGCCTCGGTGTTTCGGAACTAGGGAATCGTGACGGCGCTAATGCCGTGGCCCTTGCGGGCAAACACGGTATTTTCGCCCAGAGATTGGGTTGGTATCAAATCGTAGGTAAAAAGCTCATCAATTCAGACTATTGCGGTAGTGGTATCGATCGGTCAAGTACAAGCCCCGCCGAATTTCCATGGGGCGGTCACCATACGTGTACGACACGCGATCCACCTGCAACAACGGCGTGCCGGCGGCAACATTAAGCAGCGTACAGACTTCGGCCGGCGCGGCGACCGCGCGCAGCTTTTCGTCCGCGCGCACCATGCTGACGCCGAATTCGGATTCAAACAGGCCATAGAGCGGCGCCTTGTTGGCGGTCAGCAGCTCGAGGGTGAGGCCGCGGAAGATGGATCCCGGCAACCAGATGTCGTCCAGCACGGTGGGTGTCTGCCCCATGGACAGAAGGCGGCGGATGGACACCACGGTTTCACCGGCGCGCAGGTCGAGGGCGCGCGCGATCTCGGCGGGCGCCCTCAGGCGGCGGCATTCGAGGATTCGGCTTTCGGCGCGGCCGGGCTCGCCTTCTTCGTCGGCAGCCAGGCGCAGGAACCGGTAGCGCACGCGGGCTTCATGATGGGTGGCAACGAAGGTGCCCTTGCCCTGGCGGCGCAGCAGCAGATGTTCGGCGGCCAACTCGTCGACCGCCTTGCGCACCGTGCCCTGGCTGACCTGGAAACGGGCAGCCAGATCGATTTCGCTGGGGATGAGTTCGCCGGGCTTCCATTCGCCGCGGTCCAGGCTCTGGACGAGCAGATCCTTGATCTGGCGATACAGCGGACTGAAAGCGGCTCCCTCGCCCGTTGGACGGGCGGCGCGTGGGCGTAAGGAGGTTTCGGGCCGGGGGTCTGCCATGGATCGTCTTGGTCGTGTCATGTTCATCCGGAGAATGGGAACGCAGCGCAAAGGATTGCGGTTCCATCCACAATGCGCTGCTGCGGTGCCGGTGTTCTGGCCTGATACAGGCGCGCAGCCGGCGGTGCTGCGGCGCATTCGAACAAACGCTCTATTGTGGCATATCGGGCGCGGCGCTGTCCAACGTCTTATGTCTTATATAAGATATAAGATCAATTGACGCACACGTAAATTCGATCTAGGATTCCTGGCTGTCCGGCGACGCGCCCGCCCTGGGGTGTAACCACCTGTCCAGGCGCCCTGCATGCGCTGTCTTTGCCGCTCAACGGATTACACTGATTGGTGAGATTTTTTCTCGCCACACCATTACGGAGAACGTCCATGTCTAAGCCTGCCTTGCGTGTCGCCGTCACCGGCGCCGCCGGCCAAATCGGTTACGCACTGCTGTTCCGCATCGCCTCGGGCGAAATGCTGGGCAAAGATCAGCCCGTCATTCTGCAGCTGCTTGAAATTCCTGACGAAAAAGCGCAAAAGGCCCTGAAGGGCGTCATCATGGAACTGGATGACTGCGCCTTCCCGCTGCTGCAGGAAGTCACCGCCCACAGCGACCCCCGCACCGCCTTCAAGGATGCGGACGTGGCCCTGCTGGTCGGCGCCCGCCCGCGCGGCCCCGGCATGGAACGCAAGGACCTGCTGTCGGTCAACGCCCAGATCTTCACGGCGCAGGGCAAGGCCCTGAACGACGTCGCCAGCCGCAACGTCAAGGTCCTGGTGGTCGGCAACCCGGCCAACACCAACGCCTACATCGCCATGAAGTCGGCGCCGGACCTGCCCGCCAAGAACTTCACCGCCATGCTGCGCCTGGACCACAACCGCGCCCTGTCGCAGCTGTCGGCCAAGTCGGGCAAGCCGGTCGCCGCGATCGAGAAGCTGGTCGTCTGGGGCAACCACTCGCCCACCATGTACCCCGACTTCCGCTTCGCCACCGTCGACGGCCAATCGCTGACCAAGCTGATCAACGACGACGCCTGGAACCGCGACACCTTCATCCCCACCGTGGGCAAGCGCGGCGCCGCCATCATCGAAGCCCGCGGCCTGTCCTCGGCCGCTTCGGCCGCCAACGCCGCCATCGACCACGTCCGTGACTGGGTCCTGGGCAGCAACGGCAAGTGGGTCACGATGGGCATCCCGTCGGACGGCTCCTACGGCATCCCCGAAGGCATCATCTACGGCGTGCCGGTCACGACCGAAAACGGCGAATACAAGCGTGTCGAAGGCCTGGAAATCGACGCCTTCTCGCGCGAGCGCCTGGACTTCACGCTGAAAGAGCTGCTCGAAGAGCGCGACGGCGTCAAGGACCTGCTGAAGTAAGCAGCGCTTGAGTCAAGGATTGGGCCCGTTCATGCGGGCCCAATCCTTAAGCAGGACTGCTTTTGCAAGACCGAGACATACACGTGTCCCTTTGCCCCGCCGCCGGCGATTGTCGCGAAGGGGACAGATTTATGTTCCGGACCCGCGCTAAGGTCGTGGGCTAACCGCAAGAAAGAACGGAGACCTCCATGTCCAGACCCGAATCCGCCGGCGCCCTGTTCCGCCGCGCTCTCGCCGAAGAAAGCCCGCTGCAGATCATCGGCGCCATCAACGCCAACCACGCGCTGTTGGCCAAGCGCGCCGGCTACCGCGCGATCTACCTGTCCGGCGGCGGCGTGGCCGCGGGTTCGCTTGGCCTGCCCGACCTGGGCATCAACACCATGGACGACGTCCTGACCGACGTGCGCCGCATCACCGACGTGTGCGACGTGCCGCTGGTGGTCGACATCGACACCGGTTTCGGTCCGTCGGCCTTCAACATCGCCCGCACCGTCAAGAGCCTGATCAAGTTCGGCGCCGCCGCCTGCCACATCGAAGACCAGGTCGGCGCCAAGCGCTGCGGCCATCGTCCCGGCAAGGAAATCGTCAGCACCGAAGAAATGGCCGACCGCGTCAAGGCGGCCGCCGACGCCCGCACCGACAGCGACTTCTACCTGATCGCCCGCACCGACGCCATCGCCTCGCACGGCGTGGACGCCGCCATCGAGCGCGCGCTGGCCTGCGTCGAAGCCGGCGCCGACGCCATCTTCGCCGAAGCCGCCTACGACCTGCCCACCTACGACCGCTTCGTCAAGGCCGTCAAGGTGCCGGTGCTGGCCAACATCACCGAATTCGGCAAGACGCCGCTGTTCTCGGTCGAAGAGCTCAAGAGCGTGGGCGTGGGCATGGTGCTCTACCCGCTGTCGGCCTTCCGCGCCATGAACAAGGCCGCCGAAGCCGTCTACACCGCGATCCGCCGCGACGGCCACCAGAAAAACGTGGTCGACCTGATGCAGACGCGCGAAGAACTGTACGACCGCATCGGCTATCACGAGTTCGAATCCAAACTGGATGCCCTCTTCCAGAAGGGCAAGGCGTAATCCGCGCCACCCGGCAACCGCATCCGGCGCCGCAACATCCTTGCGGCGCCCCGCTACCTCCCATTGCATCGACCACCGCGAAAGGAAAGGAGTAGACACATGAGCACGGCTCCCAAGAAGCAAGCAGCCAAGCAGGACGCAGCCAAGCCGGACGCCAAGCCGCAGGCCGCGCCGGAAGAAAAGGCCGGCTTCAAGCCCAAGAAATCGGTTGCGCTGTCCGGCGTCGTCGCCGGCAACACTGCGCTGTGTACGGTTGGCCGCAGCGGCAACGATCTGCACTACCGCGGCTACGACATCCTGGATATCGCGCACACCAGCGAATTCGAAGAAATCGCCCACCTGCTGGTGCACGGCAAGCTGCCCAACAAAGCCGAACTGAAGGCCTACAAGGAAAAGCTGCGCAGCCTGCGCGGCCTGCCCGTCACGCTGCAGGACGCGCTGGAAGCGCTGCCGGCCGCCAGCCACCCGATGGACGTCATGCGCACGGCCGTCTCGGTGCTGGGCTGCGTGCTGCCTGAGAAAGACGACCACAACACCCCGGGCGCGCGCGACATCGCCGACCGCCTGATGGCCAACCTGGGCTCGGCCCTGCTGTACTGGTACCACTACAGCCACAACGGCCGCGTCATCGACGTGCAGACCGACGACGACAGCATCGGCGGCCACTTCCTGCACCTCTTGCACGGCGAAAAGCCCAGCGAAGACTGGGTCAAGGCGATGCACATCTCGCTGAACCTGTACGCCGAGCATGAATTCAACGCGTCCACGTTCACCGCCCGCGTCATCGCCGGCACCGGCTCGGACATGTACTCGTCCATCACCGGCGCCATCGGCGCGCTGCGCGGCCCCAAGCACGGCGGCGCCAACGAAGTCGCGTTCGACGTGCAAAAGCGCTACGAGACCCCCGACGAAGCCGAGGCCGACATCCGTCGCCGCGTCGAAGCCAAGGAAGTCATCATCGGCTTCGGCCACCCGGTCTACACCGTGTCCGACCCGCGCAACAAGGTCATCAAGGAAGTCGCCAAGAAGCTCTCCAAGAAGGCCGGCAGCACCAAGATGTTCGACATCGCCGAACGCCTTGAGACGGTCATGTGGGACATCAAGAAGATGTTCCCCAACCTGGACTGGTTCTCGGCCGTCAGCTACCACATGATGGGCGTGCCCACCGCCATGTTCACCCCGCTGTTCGTGATTGCACGCACCGCGGGCTGGTCGGCCCACATCATCGAGCAGCGCATCGACAACAAGATCATCCGCCCCACCGCCAACTACGTGGGTCCGGAAGACCAGAAGTTCGTGCCGCTCGACAAGCGCAAGTAATGACCATGGGCCTGCCGACGCATTTCCCCGCGCCGCGCAGGCCCCGGGCCGCCTGTACACACTCAGGAGAGGTACCGATATGTCTGCCCCGATCTCCAACGTCCGTCCCGCGCCCGACCAGGTCCTGGTCGACATCGCCGACTACGTTCTCAACTACGACATCCAGAGCGGCCTGGCTTACGAGACCGCCCGCAACTGCCTGATCGACACCCTGGGCTGCGGCCTGGAAGCGCTGGAATATCCCGCCTGCCGCAAACTGCTGGGTCCGGTCGTGCCGGGCACCGTCGTGCCCCACGGCGCCAAGGTCCCCGGCACCCAATTCCAGCTCGATCCCGTCCAGGCCGCCTTCAACATCGGCGCGATGATCCGCTGGCTGGACTTCAACGACACCTGGCTCGCCGCCGAATGGGGCCATCCGTCCGACAACCTGGGCGGCATCCTGGCCACCGCCGACTGGCTCTCGCGCACCGCCATCGCCGCCGGCAAGCCGCCCCTGACCATGCGCGACGTGCTCACCGGCATGATCAAGGCGCACGAGATCCAGGGCTGCATCGCGCTGGAAAACTCCTTCAACAAGGTCGGCCTGGACCACGTGGTGCTGGTCAAGGTCGCCTCGACCGCCGTCGTCGCCCAGATGCTGGGCCTGGACCGCGACGAAGTCATCAACGCCGTCTCGCTGGCCTGGGTAGACGGCCAGAGCCTGCGCACCTACCGCCACGCCCCCAACACCGGCAGCCGCAAAAGTTGGGCCGCCGGCGACGCCACCAGCCGCGCCGTGCGCCTGGCCCTCATCGCCCGCACCGGCGAAATGGGCTACCCGTCGGTGCTGAGCGCCAAGACCTGGGGCTTCTACGACGTGCTCTTCAAGGGCCAGCCCTTCAAGTTCCAGCGCCCTTACGGCAGCTACGTCATGGAAAACGTGCTGTTCAAGATCTCGTTCCCGGCCGAATTCCATTCCCAGACCGCCGTCGAATGCGCCATGCAGATCCACGAGCGCCTCAAGACCCTCGGCAAGACCACGGACGACATCGAAAAGATCACCATCCGCACCCACGAGGCGT
Source organism: Achromobacter sp. DH1f (assembly GCF_000633435.1). NCBI lineage: Bacteria > Pseudomonadati > Pseudomonadota > Betaproteobacteria > Burkholderiales > Alcaligenaceae > Achromobacter > Achromobacter sp. DH1f. The sequence goes on from NZ_AYMF01000057.1 coordinate 20,116, forward strand.
GCATCCGCATCATCGACAAGAAAGGCCCCCTGAACAACCCCGCCGACCGCGACCACTGCATCCAGTACATGGTCGCCGTCCCCCTCCTGTTCGGCCGCCTGACCGCCGCCGACTACGAAGACGACATCGCCCGCGACCCGCGCATCGACCTCCTGCGCGACAAGATCACCTGCGTCGAAGACCCCGCCTACACCCGCGACTACCACGACCCCGACAAACGCTCCATCGCCAACGCCCTGACGGTCCACTTCACCGACGGCTCCACCCTGGACGAAGTCGTCTGCGAATACCCCATCGGCCACAAACGCCGCCGCACCGACGGCATCCCCCTGCTGGAAGCCAAGTTCAAGACCAACCTGGCCCGCATGTTCCCGGCCCGCCAACAAGCGAAAATCCTGGACGTGTCCCTGGATCAAGCCAAGCTGGAGGCGATGCCCGTAAACGAGTACGTCGACCTATACGTGATCTAACGGCAGGCGCCCCCCGCCACCCGAAAGAAATTCGTCCCCACACGCTGCGCGCCCCAAGCAACACCCCCCCACCCGCGCGCAGCGCCCCCCTCCCGACGCCCAGAAGCGCGTAAGCCCAAGAAGGCCGCCCGCGCGGCCGCTTGAGGCGGGCAACGCAAACCTCTCCCACCCCCAACCGGTGCAACAACGCCCCGATCCTCGAAACCCGTAGCCCCTCGGGGCGGCGGCTTGCGGAGCGGGCAACCTCGATGCGCCCGAGGGAATCTGAAGGAGCAGCCGAAGGCTGCGACGAAGATGACGAAGGGGCAGTCCGGAGCGAAGGCTCCGGACCGCAATCGTGGGCGCCCGCTCCGCAAGCCGCCGCCCCGAGGGGCGACCTACGAAGA
>NZ_AYMF01000058.1:0-332 GCF_000633435.1 Achromobacter sp. DH1f
GCAACGGCGTTGCGCAGGCGGACGGCAAGCTCACCGTCGCCAATGCCGGCGCCTTGCAGAACCAGGGCGGCGGCTTGTACGGCGGTTCAATCGACGTTAAAGCCACGAGCCTGTCCAACACCGACGGCAAGGTCGTCAGCGGCGGCGCGCTGGACGTGAACACCGCCGGCAACCTGGACAACACTGGCGGCACCGTTGCCGCACAAGGGCAAGCCACGCTGAACGCGCAGACCCTGTCCAACACCCGCGGCATCGTCGCCGCCGCCAATCTGACACTCAAGACCCAAGGCCTGCTGGACAACCGTGCCGGCCTGATCCAGGCCGACAACCTC
>NZ_AYMF01000059.1:0-1019 GCF_000633435.1 Achromobacter sp. DH1f
GTGCAGCACATGCGCCAGCACGGCGGGGCCATCGTCAACATGCTGGCCGACATCTGGGGCGGCATGCCCGGCATGGGGCATTCGGGCGCGGCCCGCGCGGGCGTCTGGAACCTGACCGAAACGGCGGCCTGCGAATGGGCCCATGCCGGCGTGCGCGTCAATGCGGTGGCGCCTGGCTGGATCGCGTCCAGCGGCATGGACAGCTACGACGAGGGCTATCGCGCCGTGCTGCGCGACCTGAAGACCAAGGTGCCGCTGCAGCGCTTCGGTACCGAGGCCGAGCTGGCCGCGGCGGTGGTGTTCCTGCTGTCGCCAGCCGCCGCCTTCATCAATGGCAGCGTCATCCGGGTGGATGGCGGCGTGCCCAACGCCCGCCATTCGTGGACGCTGCCGCCCGCGCAAAGAAGCCAGGCCTACGACGGCTTTCCTCAGTACGCGCCGCCGTCCTTGTTTTCGGAAGATTGAAGCCGATGCAGGGCGTCTTGCACTTCGCCGCGAAACCGCGCCAACGCCAGCGCGTCGCGCTGCGGCGGCTGCAGGGCCTGCCACAGGAAGTCGACCAGCTGGTCGGCGGTGGCGGCCACGTCGACCTTGGCATTGCGCAGGATGGCGTCCCACAGCACATGTTCCATCGGGCCGTACACGGCCGACCGCAACAGCCGCAGCGGCATGTCCTGGCGGATGTGGCCGTCGGCCTGGCCCTGCGCCAGGATGCGCATCAGGGGCGCGGTGTAGCGCCGCTGCAGGCCGGCGTAGACCTCGCCGAAATCGTCGTTGCGGGCGCGGCCTTCGGACAGGATGAAGGCGCACAGCCCGGTGCCTTCGGCCAGCAGGTGGCGCAGATGGGCGTGCACCAGGTAATGCAACTGCGCCCGCGGGCCCTGCACGTGCGGCAGTTTGTCTTCGACCTTGGCGATGATTTCGTCGTACCAGTCGCTGATGACGCGCACGCACAGTTCGCGCTTGCCGCCAAAATACGTGAACACCGTGCCTTCGGACACGCCCAGCCGCTGCGCGAT
>NZ_AYMF01000060.1:0-3583 GCF_000633435.1 Achromobacter sp. DH1f
GCCCGTCGCGCCAAGGCCTACGCCGATGAATACGTCCATGAAAACGCCTGGAAATCCGTCGGCGTGGCCACGCTGGTCGGCGTGCTGCTGGGCTGCTGCCTGCTGGCCAACCGGCGCTAGGCGCGGCGCGCCATGAGGCCGCCATCCACGTCCCAACGGGCCGCTTGCGGCCCGTTGTCGTTGCAGGCGGGGTGGCTGAGCGCCTGGCGGCCCGGGTTGCGTGCGGCGGCGCTGGCGTGCGTCACCGCCGCGCTGGCCGCCTGCGCCAGCGTGCCTGACGCGCAAGAGCGGGCCGCCCGCAAGGCTCAGGCCGGCCTGTCGGCGGATGCAGCCCAGGACAGCTATCGCCGCGGCCACGATATCGCGGCCAGCCCCAACACCCCCAAAGACGATTTCCTGGCGCGCCACCTGGCCGTCGAAGAGGCCGTCAGCGATGCGCCGCTGGTGGCAGGCAACCGCGTGCGCTTGCTGGCCGACGGCCCAACCACCTACCAGGCCATGTTGCGCTCCATCGCACAGGCACGGCGCTACGTGCACATGGAAACCTACATCTTCGACGACGACGAAGAGGGGGCGCGCTTTGCCGAGGCCCTGATCGCGGCACGCAATCGCGGCGCCGACGTGGCCCTGATGGTGGATGCGGTAGGCACGATCAAGACGCCCGACGCACTGTTCCAGCGCCTGCGCGACGCGGGCGTGCAGGTGGCGGTTTTCAACCCCGTCAGCCCGGTCAGCGGCAGCCGGGCCGGCTGGTCGCCCAACCAGCGCAATCATCGCAAGATCCTGGTGGTCGACGGCAAGGTCGGCTACCTGGGCGGCATCAACGTCAGCGGCGTCTATGCCTCGTCGCCTTCGGGCGGACGCGGCGGTTCAGGCAGCGTGGGCAGCGGCCCCGACGCCAAGCACAAGGACGCCAACGCGGCGCCGTGGCGCGACACGCACCTGCGCATCGAAGGGCCTGCCGTCACCCAGCTGGAAGCCGTGGTGCGCGCCGGCTGGGAATCGCAGGTCAAGGAACCGCTCAAGGGTGGCGGCGAGGTGATCGCGCCGCCCGCCACCGGGCCGACGCGCGTGCGCATACTGTCCAACCAGCCGGACCGCAGCGATGGCTATACGGTCTACCTGACGCTGATGTCGGCCTTCGAGAGTGCGCAGAAGTCCATCCACATCACCATGGCGTACTTCGTGCCGGACCCGGCCTTTGTCGATGTGCTGGCCGCCGCCGCGCAGCGCGGTGTCGACGTGGTGCTGATACTGCCGGGTTTCAGCGATTCGTCTCTGGTGTTCAACGCCGGTCGCTCGCACTACGGCAAGCTGCTCAAGGCCGGCGTGAACATCTACGAACGGCGCGATGCGCTGCTGCATGCCAAGACGGCGGTGGTGGATGGGGTCTGGTCCACGGTGGGCTCCAGCAACATGGACTGGCGCAGCTTCGCCCTGAATTACGAGGTCAACGCCGTGGTGCTGGGGCCGGATTTCGCCGCCGAAATGGAAGCGCTGTTCCAACGCGACGTGGCCGATTCGGTGCGCATCACGCCCCAGGCCTGGCGGGCCCGGGGCGTGGACGACCGATTCATGGAGTTCTTCTCGCGGATGTTCGAGCGCTGGCTATAGCGGCCTTCAGGCCGGCGCGCCCTGGGGCGGATGCGCCAAGGCGTATTCCTGCGCCAGCGCGGTGCTGAGGTCGTGCGTGGGCTGGAACGAACTGGCCTGTGCCATGGCCCACCCCGCGCGGAATACCTGGTGACGGAATTCGCCGCGCAGCAGTTCGCCGGGCGTCAGTTCGGGGAACAGCGCCGACAACAGGCGGATCTCGCTGGACGAGACGCGGCGGGCGATATGGTGGGGCCGCAGCTGGCCAGGGTGCGTCAGCCCGGCGGCGGCCAGCAATTCAGCCAGGGCATGCAGCGTGTTCTTGTGGAAGTTGGCCACGCGCTGGGCCTTGTCCGGCACCACCAGCGCGCGCTGGCGCAGCGGGTCCTGGGTGGTCACGCCGGTGGGGCATTTGCCCGTGTGGCAGGCCTGGGCCTGGATGCAGCCGATGGCGAACATGAAACCGCGCGCGGCGTTGCACCAGTCGGCGCCCATGGCCATGACGCGGGCCATGTCGAAGGCGGTGATGATCTTGCCCGAGGCGCCCAGCTTGATGCGGTCGCGCAGGTTCACGCCGATCAGCGTGTTGTGCACCAGGCGCAGGGCTTCGCGCAGCGGCGTGCCCACATGGTCGACGAATTCCACCGGCGCGGCGCCCGTGCCGCCTTCGGCGCCGTCGACCACGATGAAGTCGGGCGTGATGCCGGTTTCAAGCATCGCCTTGACGATGGCGAACCATTCCCAGGGATGGCCCACGCAGAACTTGAAGCCCACCGGCTTGCCGCCGGACAGTTCCCGCAGGCGGGCCACGAACTTCATCAGGCCGATGGGGGTGTCGAAGGCCGAATGGCTGGCGGGCGAATTGCAGTCCTGCCAGGCGACCACGCCGCGCGCTTCGGCGATTTCGGGCGTGACCTTGCCGGCTGGCAGGATGCCGCCATGGCCCGGCTTGGCGCCTTGCGACAGCTTGATCTCGATCATCTTCACCTGTGGCGTACAGGCGTTCTTGATGAAGGCTTCTTCAGAGAACGCGCCGTGCTCGTCGCGGCAGCCGAAGTAGCCCGAGCCGATGTTCCAGACCAGGCTGCCGCCCGGCTGGCGGTGGTAGCGGCTGATGCCGCCTTCGCCCGTGTCGTGCGCGAAATTGCCTTGGCGCGCGCCTTCGTTCAGGGCGAGCACGGCGTTGGCCGACAGGGCCCCAAAGCTCATGGCCGACACATTGAATGCCGACATCGAATAGGGCTGGGTACAGTCCGGCCCGCCGACGGTCACGCGGAAATCGGTATCGCCGATATGGGTGGGCGACATGGAATGGTTGATCCATTCGTAGCGGTCGCCGTAGACGTCTTCCTGGGTGCCGAAGGGGCGCTTGTCGATCTCGCGCTTGGCGCGCTGGTACACGATCGAGCGCTGCGCGCGCGAGAACGGCGAGGCCTGGGTGTCGTCTTCCAGGAAGTACTGGCGGATCTCGGGGCGGATGAATTCGAACAGAAAGCGCAGGTTGCCCAGCACCGGGTAATTGCGGCGGATGGCGTGGCGCGTCTGGATCAGGTCATACACGCCCAGGGCGCCCAGCATGGCCAGCGGGATGGCGGCCCACAGCCACCAGAGCGAGCCGGTGGCGGCCAGCACGGCGGTCACGACGGCGCCCGCCAGGGTCAAGATAAAGGCCGTGAAGCGGCCGGCAATCCATTGCATGTCCATCTCCGTGTTGCGGAATGCAGCAACCTTACACCACGGCGGACGTAAAAATGCCCCCTGGCAGGGGGCATTGCTGGAACAGTGTTTTTCAGCAGCTGGACGCCGCGGGCGTCTTTTCGACCGCCAGGCCGAACAGGGGGCGCAGGCGCACGCCCAGGGCGCTGCCGGCGAACGCGGCCGGCAGCCACAGCCAGGCGTGCAGGCTGCCCGACAGGATGCCGCTGAAATACGCGCCAATGTTGCAGCCGAAGGCCAGGCGCGCGCCGTAGCCCAGCAGCAGGCCGCCGAT
>NZ_AYMF01000061.1:0-1897 GCF_000633435.1 Achromobacter sp. DH1f
GGGCGACTGGCTGCGCGACGCCCTGAATCCCCGCCTGCGCTGAGCGCGGCACTGTACGGAGACCAATGTAGAACCATGGACAACGCAACCCTATATACCCATGTCCGCCCGGCGGGCGGCGAAATCGCCTCGGTGCTGGTGCGCGACGGGCGCTTCGTGGCCTTCGACGGCCCGGTGCAGGGCAGCGTGCCGCGGGTAGATGGCGGCGGCGCGATCATGCTGCCCGGCCTGATCGACGCGCACGCCCACCTGGACAAGACGATGTACGGCATGCCCTGGTACCGCAACGAGGTGGGGCCGCGCCTGATCGACAAGATCGACAACGAACGGCTGGAAAAACGCCGCCTGGGCATCGACCCGTATCGGCAGTCGGCGCGCCAACTGGTGATGTCAGTGGCCGATGGCACCAGCCACATCCGCAGCCACGTCGACGTGGACACCGATATCGGCGTGGCCGCCATCGAAGGCGTGATGCGCGCCCGCGACCAGTACCGCGACCAGATCGACGTGCAGATCGTCGCGTTTCCGCAAAGCGGCCTGCTGATCCGCCCGGGCACGCTGGAATTGATGGACCAGGCGCTGCGCATGGGGGCGGACGTCGTCGGCGGGCTGGACCCGGCCGGCATGGACCGTGACCCCAAGGGTCACCTGGATGCGATCTTTGCCCTGGCCGACAAGCACGGCAAGCCCATCGACATCCACCTGCACGAAGCGGGCGAGCTGGGCGCGTTCTCGATGCAGATGACCATCGACCGGGTGCTGGCGCTGGGCATGCAGGGCCAGGTGACGCTGTCGCATTCGTTCTGCCTGGGCATGCCCGATGCGCAGGCGGTGCAGGGGCTGGTGGATGGGCTGCTTGAGGCGGGCGTCCACATCATGACGACCGGCTCGGCTTCGCGGCCGGTGCCGAATGTGGCGCGGCTGCATGCCGCGGGCGTGGTGGTCTGTACCGGCAACGACGGCATGCGCGACACTTGGGGCCCTTATGGCAAGCCCGACATGCTGGAACGCACCATGCTGGTGGGCCTGCGCAACAATTTCCGCCGCGACGACGAACTGGCGCTGGCCCTGCACGTGGCCACCTACGGCAACGCCCGTGTCATGGACCTGGCCGACTACGGCCTGGCGCCGGGCTGCCACGCCGACTTCGTGCTGGTCGAGGCCGAGACGGTGGCCGAAGCCATCGTCTCGCGCCCGGTTCGCAAGCTGGTGGTCAAGCGCGGCCAGGTGGTGGCGCGCGACGGCCGTGCGTTGGTAGAGGCGCCCTGATGGCAGCTCGCGACGACGCCACATTGCTGACCGCCCGCTGGGTGGTGGGCCACGAAAATGGCCGCCACTGCCTGTACGAGAACGGCGAAGTCGTGTTCCAGGGCGACCGCATCGTCTACGTGGGCCACCGCTATCCCGGCGTGGCGGCGCGGCGCCACGACTACGGCCGCGCGCTGATCGGGCCGGGCTTCGTGGACCTGGACGCGCTGTCGGACCTGGACACCACCATCCTGGGTTTCGACAATTCGCCGGCCTGGCGCCGCGGCCGCATCTGGCCCGAGACCTACATGAAGCGGGGGCCGTACGAGATGTACACCCCCGACGAACTGGCGTTCCAGAAGCGCTACGCTTTTGCCCAGCTGATTCGCAACGGCATCACCACGGCGCTGCCGATCGCGTCGCTGTTCTATCGGGTGTGGGGCGAGACCCGCGACGAATTCCTCTCAGCGGCCCAGGCGGCCGGCGACCTGGGCCTGCGCGTCTACCTGGGCCCGGCCTACCGCAGCGGCCATACCTACGTGGACGGGCAGGGCGCCATCCGCTGCCACTACGACGAGGCGCGCGGCCTGGCCGGCCTGGCGCAAGCCGTGGCCTTCTGCGACGAGGTCGAAGGCCTGCATGGCGGCCG
>NZ_AYMF01000062.1:0-5077 GCF_000633435.1 Achromobacter sp. DH1f
CGGCGCCACGGTGCAGGCCCGCGCCCGTGGCAAGGTCTCCGGCTATTCGGTCGGGGTGTACGGCACGTTCTACCAGAACGCAGCGACCCGGATGGGCGCCTACGCCGATACCTGGCTGCAATATGGCCGCTATTCGAACCAGATCAACAGCGAATTGGGTTCCACCCGCTACCACTCCACCGTCTTGAGCGCCTCGCTCGAAGCCGGCTACGCCGTCAAACCCTTTGCCGACAGTTCGGCCCTGGGCCCCGTCATCGTCGAGCCGCATGCCCAGCTGGTCTACAGCCGCTATGACGCCCAGGACGCCACGCTGCAAGGCACCCGCATGCGCAGCGGCAACGACAACGCCTGGAACTCACGCGTCGGCGTCCGCCTGTATCCGCAGGCCACTCCCAACACGCCGGCCGTGCGCCCGTTCCTGGAAGCCAACTGGCTGCACAGCTTCGGCAACCCCTCGGTGCAGATGGGCCCGAACACTCTGGATGCCTCCCTGTCGCGCAACAGCCTGGAACTGAAGGTAGGCGCCGAAGGCCGCGTCAGCCGCGCCGTCCAGGTATCCGGCCACGTCTTCGGCCAGGCGGGCAACAACAACCAGCGCGGCTACGGCGGCATGGTCAACGTCGGGTACCGCTGGTAGGTACCGGCTCGCCGCCAGAACGATCCTCACCACCGCGGTCAGGGTTCAGGATAAGTGCAATAAGAACGTTTCTCATTATAATGTGCGACTGTTTTTCATTGCCCTCTCCTGCCCCGCATGACCGCCATGATGCTTGCCGAGACCGTCGTCGCCCACTACCGCGAACTGGTCGACTTCCTGTCGCGCCGCACCGGTTCGCGGGATGCCGCGCAAGATTGCGCCCAGGAAACCTGGATCAAGCTGGCCCGGGCGCGAGCGCTCAAGGCCCCGGTCGACAACCTGCGCGCCTACGTCTTCCAGGTGGCGGCCAACCTGGCCATCGACTTGCAGCGGCGCGACACGGCCGAACAGCGCAAGCAGACGGTCTACGCGCAGTCCCAGGTCGCAGACCCATCCGCCCCGGACACGCTGGACGTGGCCGCCATGCGCCAGACCATCGCCCGCCTCGAAGCCGCCATCCTGCGCCAGCCGGTGCGCACCCGGCAGATTTTCCTGATGCACAAGATCGATGGCGACAGCTATGGCGACATCGCCCAGGCGCTGGCCGTCAGCGTCAAGACCGTCGAAAAGCACATGACCCGGGTGTTGCTGGCCTGCCGCCAGGCCCTGGCGGACGACTGACATGGACGCCGTGGAACAAGACGCCGCCCGCTGGGTGGTCCGCCGCAACGGCGCCGCGCCCGACGCCCTGCCCGATGCCCGCTTCACCAAGTGGTATAGCGCCAGCGACGATCACGCCCGTTGCTACGACAGCGTGGCCGCGCTGTGGCGTCAGATGAACCAGGTCAGTGGCGATGCCCTGCGCCAGGACCTGGCCCGCGACCTGCAACGCCGCAAGCGCCGCGGCAAGATCATCGCAGCAGTCAGCTGTAGCGTCGCATTCTGCGGCGTATTCCTGTGGCAGAGCGGCGCCTGGTGGCGCTGGCAGGCCGACGCGGTCACTGCCGCGGGCGAAATCCGCGAAGTGGTGCTGGCCGACGGCAGCCGGGTGCTGCTGGACGCCGAATCGGCGATCCGCAGTGATCTGTCGGGCACCGAACGCCGGGTGACCCTGCTGCACGGCCGGGCGCTGTTCACCGTGGCCCGCGACCCGCAGCGGCCCTTTGTGGTGGCCACGCCCGAAGCCCACGCCACGGCCCTGGGTACGCGCTACGAGGTCAGCCGCCTGCAGCCCGACACCACCGATGTGTCGGTGCTGGAAAGCCAGGTGCGGGTCGATTGCGCCGTCTGCGCGCCCGGCACCGCCGCCCAGGTGCTGTCGCCCGACCAGCACGCCGGCATTCAGGCCAGCGGCATCACCGTCAACCCGGTCGATGCCAGTGCCGCCGCGGCCTGGGCCGAGCGCAAGCTGCTGCTGCGCGACGTGCCACTGGCCGACGCCGTGGCTCAACTGAACCGCTACACCGGCATGACCACCTGGGTCGAAGACGCCGCCGGCAAGCGGCGCATTTCTTCCGTGGTGGCCGTGGACAACCCCGATGCCCTGGCGGCGCTGGCGGCCGCGGCCGGCGTCACCGTGCGCCGCTGGGGCTCGTGGGCCTGGATCGGCGACGGCAAATAATTTCAAAGACAGGGGTAGGGTCGCGCGCCGCTGGGGGCGTCTTACTAGGAAATCCCCACTACCAAGCACCGAGACCCGACCTCCATGTCCGCACGCACGCCGCTGTCCCGCCCCTTGCTGTCTTCCCCCTCGCCGTCCCCTTCCCCGACCCGATCCGCCCCGACCCGATCCGCCCCGCCCCGTGCCCAGCGGCGGCTCAGCCGTCACGCGCCCCTGGCATTGGCCTTGACGCTGGCGTTCGCCGCATCCGCCCAGGCCCAGACCGCGCCGCCCGCGAGCCAGACCGCCAGTGCCCGCGCCGTTACCCTGCGCAGCCAGCCGCTGGACGCCGCGCTGCTGGACCTGGGCCGCCAGCTTGGCCTGCAGATCAGCTTTCCGGCCGCGCTGACCCAGGGCAAGACGGCCGCGGCCCTGAACGGCACGCTGGCGCCCGCCGACGCCCTGGAACGGGTACTGGCCGGCACCGGCCTGGCATGGCGCTATACCGGCGCCGACACGGTGCTGATCGAACCCGCCCCGGCCCCCGCCGCCGCACCCGCCGTGACCAGCACGATGGACACGGTCGTGGTCGTGGGCGGCTACACCCCCACCAGCATCAGCGAACTGCCTCGCACCGTCTGGTACCTGGACAGCCAGCAGATCGAAGAACAGGCCCATGGCGGCGCCTCGCTGTCGGAAATCCTGGGCAGCCTGGTGCCCAGCCTGGACCTCGGTTCGCAAAGCCGCACCAACTATTCGCAGAACATGCGCGGGCGCAACGCCCAGATCATGATCGACGGCGTGTCGCTCAATTCCATGCGCAACATCAGCCGCCAGTTCGATTCGATCTCGCCGTTCAACATCGAACGCATCGAAGTGCTGTCGGGCGCCAGCTCGGTCTATGGCGGCGGCGCCACCGGCGGCATCATCAACATCGTGACCAAGCGCGGCGCGCCCGGCCCCGCCTCGTTCACCAGCGAAGTCGCCGCCCGCAGCGGCTTCGACGGCAGCGATGACCACGACTGGCGCGTTGCCCAATCGGTCAGCGGCGGCTCGGAAAAAGTCTTCGGCCGGCTCGCCGTCGCGTATTCGCAGAACGGCGCCGCCTACGATGCCAACGGCAAGCAGGTCACGCCCGACACCACCCAGACCGACCTGCAATACAACCGGTCGCTGGACTTGTCCGGCACGCTGGACGTGCAATTGGCCGAGAACCAGAAGCTCAAGCTGCTGGGCCAGTTCTACAACTCGGAATTCAACCCCGGCAAGGCGCTGTACCTGGGCAACGGCCTGCGCGGCGGCCTGGGCCTGACGGGCCCCGCCGATCCCAGCCAGCTGGATATCCGCAACGGCTTCGAATCCGACGTCAAGCCGGCCACCGAACGCAGCATGCTGGCGGCCGACTACTCGGCCAACAACATCCTGGGCGGACAAGACCTGTACACCCAGGCCTACTGGCGCCGCGAAAAGCTGGATTTCTATCCCTTCCCCAACCAGTTCACCTACAACGACGGCACCTGCGCCACGGCCGCCGCATGCAAGCGCGGCTACTACTACGGCGCCTCGCAGCAAAATACCGACGCCTGGGGCCTGAAGGCCGCCCTGACCAAGGATTGGGACGCCCTGAAGCTGACCTACGGCGTGGAATACGCCCACGAGAAATTCAACGGCGGCTCGGCCTATTTCGACTGGAACAAGGCCGTGGCCTCGGGTGGCCTGAAGTTCGACAAGCTGTACGACATGCAGCGCTACCCCGATTACCAGGCGCAGACCTGGGCCGCATTCCTGCAAGGCGATTGGCGCGTCACGCGCAGCGTCACCCTGAGCGGCGGCGTGCGCCAGCAGCGCAACAAGGTCGAATTGGGCGACTTCGTGCCCGTGCCGCAGCAGATCCTGGTCAACAGCGGCGTGGGCCGCAGCGCCGACAAGATCCCGGGCGGCACCAACGCCTACAACACCACCCTGTTCAATGCCGGCGTGCTCTGGAAGGTCGACGACAGCCAGCAGACCTGGCTGAACTACTCCGAAGGCTTCGACCTGGTCGACGTGGCCAAGTACTACGGCAACGGCACCTACCGCCTGCAAGGCGGCAACTGGAACCTGCTGAACGCCGTCACCATCAACGGCTCGGAACTGGCCAACATCAAGACCCGCCAGGTCGAACTGGGCTGGCGTGGCGACTACGGCAACTGGCGCCTGCAGACCGCGGCGTTCTATGCCTGGTCCGACAAGGCCCTGGCGATCCAGCCCATCTCGCTGTCCATCGGGCTGGAAGAGCGCAAGGTGCGCAACTACGGCATCGAAGGCCAGCTCGCCTATGACTTCAACCCGCACTGGAGCGCGGGCGTGAACTGGCTGGCGATCCGCTCGGAACAGCAGCAGGCCGACGGTGGCTGGGCCAAGCAGACCATCACGCTGGCCAGCCCGTCCAAGGCGTCGGTGTTCGGCGCCTGGCGCTCAGGCCCCACCGCGCTGCGCCTGCAGGCCAACCGCAACTTCGACCTGACCGACGGCCAGGGCAACCGCATGGAAGGCTACCTGACGTTCGACCTGTTGGGCAGCTATGACATGAAGCGCTACGGCACCCTGAGTTTCGGCGTGCAGAACCTGTTCGACCGCAGCTACCAGACCACCTGGAGCCAGCGTGCACAGGCGCTGTACACGGGCCTGATGACACCGGAATCGTTGCAGTTCAACGGCCGCGGCCGCACGTTCGGGCTGGCTTATACCGTCAAGTACTAGGGCCGGCACGCGCCTTGGCGCCTGCCCTGCGAGGCATGGCCCAAGGCGGCGTGGCCGGCGGACGATATCAATCGCGCTCATACCAGATAGGCGGTTTTTGATATTGATGAATGGACGCGGCGGGTTCATCATGGCGGGCGGCCCGCCTGGGCCGACCC
>NZ_AYMF01000063.1:0-2848 GCF_000633435.1 Achromobacter sp. DH1f
GCTTGGGCCGGCTCGGCTTGGCTCGGCCGGCTTCGTTCGGCTCGGCCTGCATGACTGCGCTTGGCCTCGCGCGAGGTTGAGCCGGACTTGCTTGGCCGCCGCCCTGCCGGTCTCGGCCTGCGCCCGCGTGTCTCACGTGTCCGCCCATTTCAGAATCCAGAAGCACGTTCGGTGCCGGGATCGAAACCGTTGGACGCTGCCCTCCGATATCTATTTAACCACTAACAAGAGTTTTATTATTAATTTTACATCTCACGGTGAGCCCCTCTAAGCTGGTACGAATTCTCCAACCGCTTATAGCAGAAGGACTTCTCATGCCTCTGGACCACCTCCCCCGCCCGCAATGGCTTACCTTCGACTGCTATGGCACCCTGATCCAATGGGACGAAGGCCTGCAGGCCGCGGTAGCCCGTATCCTGGCCGGCGGCCAACAAGCACACACGCCCACACCAGCCCAATTCCTCAGCGTCTACGACGAACATGAGCACCGGCTCGAACGCACGCCGCCCCACATGAGCTTCGCCGACGTCACCCGGGAATCCCTGCGGCTGACCATGCATGACCTGCAACTGTCCTACCGCCCCGAAGACGCCAGCCTGCTGACCGGCAGCATCTCCGCCATGCCGCCGTTTCCCGAAGTCGTCGACACGCTGGCGATCCTGAAACAAGCCGGCTTCAAGCTCTGCATCATTTCCAACACCGACGACGCCATCATCGCCGGCAACGTCGCACAACTGGGCGGCCACATCGACCGCGTCATCACGGCCGAACAAGCCGGCGCCTACAAGCCATCACGCAAGATCTTCGCCCACGCCCACGACAGTCTAGGCGTCACCCCCGACGAGGTCGTGCACATCTGCGCCAGCCCGCACCTGGATCACGCCGCCGCGCGCGACATCGGCTTTCGCTGTGTCTGGATCGACCGCGGCACCGGCCGCCAACCCTTGCCGGACTACCGTCCCGACGCCACCGTCTCCACCTTGGACAAGGTTCCGGCCCTCTTCCGACAGGCAGGCTGGCTGTAAAGCGGGTGACGGCAGGGCAGCCGTTGAGGCTGCACTTGAACCAGCGCCTTGAGGCTGCATTTGCACCTGGCCTTGAGGCTGCATTTGCACCTGGCCTTGAGACTGCATTTGAACCTGGCGTTGAACCTGGCTTCGAGCCTGGCGTTGAACCGGTCTTCGAGACTGGCGCTGAACCTGGCGCTGAGCTTGGCTTTGAGCTCAACGTTGAGCACGGCTTCGAGACTGGCTGTCAGGCAGCATTCCAGGCAGCATATAGGCTGAGCAATCAGAGATACGGCAGATATATTTTCTGCCAGGTTTGCAAAACCGAAAGCCAGCACTGCCTTTCGGTCGGCCGTAGCTCCTCTTGGCAGAGCAATGCCAATCCGCTACGGTGATCCATCCATTCGCCCTATTCCAACCGTCAACCTGGACATCCACGCTGGGTAGCCCAATGAACAAAGATCCTCACTTCCCCGACGCGCTCTTTCATGCCGAACATGTCGCCGCCTTGCGTGCCGACCTGGCCCTGGCGCTGCGTGCCGCCGCCTCCCATGGGCTCGGCGAAGGCGTGTGCAACCATTTCAGCGTCGCGCTGCCCGGCGATCCCGACCATTTCCTCTTGAATCCCCGTGGCCTGATGTGGAACGAAGTCCAGGCCGACGACGTCGTGCTGGTCGACGCGCATGGCCAGAAGCTGGCGGGACGCCACGAGGTAGAACCGACGGCCATGTTCATCCACGCCGCCATTCACCGGATTGCCGGCAAGGCCTGTGTGCTGCACACGCACATGCCCTACGCCACGGCTCTGACGCTAACGGCCGACCGCACGCTCGACACCACCCTGTCCCAGAACGCCATGCGTTTTCATGGCCGCATCGCGGTCGATGCCGACTACAACGGCCTGGCCCTGGACGCCAGCGAAGGCGAACGCATCGCCCACGCCATGCAGGGCGCCGACATCGCCTTCCTGGGCAATCACGGCGTCGTCGTCTGCGGCGAGCGCCTGGACTACGCCTACGACGATCTTTTCTTCCTCGAGCGCGCCTGTAACGCGCAGGTCCTGGCCCAATCCACCGGCCGCCCCATGGCGCCGGTAGATCCCAGCATCGCCGCCAAGGTCGCCTCACAGATTCAAAGCGAACGCCTGCAATCCGAGCTGTTCTTCATCGCCCTGCGGCGCCAACTGCCGGATACCGGATCGCGTTGACGTCGTCAGGTGCGCAATCGCATCAAGTCGATCCAACAGAATCCAAAACGGGCGAGATCGCATTCACGCGTCCCCTACCGCCAAAACAAAAACCCCACAGGCGTGAGCCTGTGGGGTTTTCTCTTGAATAACTGCCTGACGCTGACCTACTTTCACAGACGTCCGTCCACTATCATCGGCGCAAAGGCGTTTCACTGTCCTGTTCGGGATGGGAAGGAGTGGTACCACCTTGCTATGGGTATCAGGCTTTGACTTGCCGAGCATCACGCCACAAGGGCGAATACTCAAATCCTGGGTACTGCATCACACCAGGCGCTGCACGATCAGAGCATCAACTCGATAATCGCACCGCACACAGGCGGGTCTTTCACACAAAGACAAAACCCCACAGGCCAGAGCCTATGGGGTTTTGCGGAATAAAAGCCTGACGATGACCTACTTTCACAGACGTCCGTCCACTATCATCGGCGCAAAGGCGTTTCACTGTCCTGTTCGGGATGGGAAGGAGTGGTACCACCTTGCTATGGTCGTCAGGCGTAACTGGTTGAGTGGTTGCTTTGAGGGCAACAACTCCAATCTTGGAAGAAGCGCAACGTGTGGTGATCAGAGACTGGCTCGATGATCACGCACAGTG
>NZ_AYMF01000064.1:0-2441 GCF_000633435.1 Achromobacter sp. DH1f
CGCGGTCAGGCGGGCGGCCAGCGCGGTCTGCTGGGGCACGTCGTAGATGTTCGAGGTGTGGATGACGCGGGCCGCCTGCTCGCTGATGGCGGCGACCAGCTTGGGATGGGCGTGGCCCAGACAGGAAACGCCGATGCCGGCCAGCGCGTCGAGGTATTTGCGGCCCTGGGCGTCCCAGAGCCAGACGCCCTGGCCGTGCGTGAACGATACCGGCAGACGGGCGTAGATGTTGGCCAGAGGCGAGGTCATCGGGGGTCCTCCTGGGCTTTTTTCCTGGGCGGATCGCCTTTCGGGACAGGGCAAAGGATCAATCATATACAATTCGCGGCGCGGGGCGCATGTTTGATCACGCCGAAGATCCGGCCCAGTGAAGGGCGTCCCGTAGTGAAGAATCCATGGCAACTCGCGTCAGACAATTCGTAATTCATGGCGTTACCGAAAGCGGTAGCCGCTTTCGCCCCAGCGATTGGGCGGAACGGCTCGCCGGCGTAATGGCACAGTTCCGGCCCGCCGGCTGTGCTGGTAACCACCTCACCTATTCGCCCTACGTGCTGCCCGTCGTCATCGACGGCGTGCGCGGCATCGTGGTCGATCTGCGCCTGCGCGACCTCGAGCCGCTGGCGTACAAGTTCGTGGTGGATTTCGCCCGCGACAACAACCTCAAGACGGAAGAGCGCGAAATCTAACGCCTGAAAACCCAAAAGCGCCCGAACCGGGCGCTTTTCTCATTCAGGTGTCCCCCATACGCCCCTTGGCCAGCCAGGGGCGGGATGCCCCCTACGTGCCGTATCGGTCCAGGATCTTGCGGATATCGCGCACCCCCGCGCCGTCCGGGCTGAGCAGCGCGCGGGCGGTGACGGATTCCAGGTGGTGTTCCAGCAGGTGCAGCACATGCTTTTCATCGCGCGCCCGCAGGCTGGCGACGATTTCCCGGTGCTCGCTGACCGCGCATTCGCTCGAATGCGGCCGGCCGTAAAGCGCCAGGATCAATGAGCAGCGCGACACGATTTCATTGACGTAGCGGGCGTACACCGCGTTGCCCGACAGCTCGGCCATCAGGATATGGAATTCGCCGGACAGGCGGATCGATTCGTTGACGCTGTTGCGCGAGCGCGCGGCCTCTTCCTGGGCCACGTGCTGTTCCAGGCGCGCCAGCCCGGCATCGGTGACATGCAGCACCAGCCGACGGGCGACGTCGCGTTCCAGGCAGCGGCGGGCTTCGAAGATGTCGTGCGCTTCTTCCAGGCTGGGGCGGGCCACCGCCGCGCCGCGATTGGGGCGCAGGTCGACCAGGCCTTCGCTGAACAGGCGGGTCAGGACGCCACGCACGATGGTGCGGCTGACGCCGAAGCGTTCGCCGATGACGTCCTCGGGCAGCTTGTCACCGGGCAGCAGCGCCTGTTCGATGATCGCCTGCCGCAAGTTTTTGTATACGATTTCCGTGCGGTTCACGTCTTTCCGGGCAGGTTCGGCTGCCGGCGGCATGGGGGACGTCATCGTGGTGGGTTCTCCGTGGCGTGCGCGTTTCAAGGCGGCTCAAACCGGGCGGCAAGCCGCGCCGACGCGTACTTTCTAAGTGTGAAACAGCATACTACATCGGGCGGTAAGGGTTACCGATAGCTTGAAGCCTCGGACCAATGGCGTACATTGTCGGCATAAATCGTATACAAACATTTATACAAAATCAGCGGAATGTCAGGCTGTGAGCAAAGTGTTTCGTATACAAAACGACCAGGGGTTTGATTCATGTCCGCAGCGCCCACCATCGAGCTTTCCGCCAGCCTTGCCACCACGCCGTGCCGCCTGCTGGTGGTCAATGGCAATACCACCGATGACCTCACCACCCGCCTGGCCGAGCAGGCCCGCGCCTTTTTCGGCGATGCGGCCCAGGTCCATGCCGTGACGGCGCCGTTCGGCCCCGCCTATATCGCCAGCCGCGCCCAGGCCGCCGTGGCCGCGCATGCCGTGCTGGAAACCGTCGAGCGCGAAGCCGCCCTGGCCGAGGCCGCCGGCACGCCCTTCGACGCCTGTCTGCTGGCCTGTTTTGGCGAACCGGGCATCGGCGCGGTGCGCGAGCGCCTGCGCGTGCCCGTGGCCGGCATGGCCGAAGCCGCCATCATGACCGCGATGCAGCGCGGCGACCGCTACGCCATCGTCACCGTCGGCCGCCTGTGGCCCGGCATGCTGCGCGAGCAGATCCGCCAACTGGGCGTGGAATCCCGCTGCGCGGGCGTGCTGGCCCTGCCGGGCAACGCGCTGGACTACGTGACCCGTTCGCCCGACACCATTGCCGCCGTCAGCCAGGCGCTGGACGACGCTGCTGCCCTGGGCGCCGACGTGGTCATCGTGGCCGGCGCCGCGCTGGCCGGCTTTCTGCCCAGCCTGCCGCGCCTGCCTGCTGTACCCGTCATCGATTCCTACCGCGCCGCCCTGGCGCAGGT
>NZ_AYMF01000065.1:0-558 GCF_000633435.1 Achromobacter sp. DH1f
GGGCCGCCGCGGCGGCCCGCCCGCCATCACTTCATGTGCACGGTCCACAGGCGCGCCTTGTTGTCGGGCATCTGCAGCACGTCGCCCACATTGGCGCCCACGGCCCAGGCCATGGGCTGCTGATGCAGCGGCAGGAAACGCACGTCGTCGTGCAGGGTCTGCAGGATGTCGGCCATCATCTGCACGCGCTTGGGCCGGTCCATTTCGGCGGCCGCGGCTTCGATGCGCGCGTCCAGCGCGGCATCGCCCCACTGGCCCCAGTTGAAGACGCCGTTGGGACCGGTGCGGCTGTGGATCACCTGCAGCAAGAGCGACAGCGCGTCGATCTGCGGCTCGTTGGCCCAGCCGTGGATGGTGATGTCGAATTCGCCGCGCGAACGCTTGGGGTTCTGCAACGACCGCGGGCCGCTGGCCAGCGTGGCCTTCACGCCGATCCGCGCCCACATCGAGGCGGCGGCCTGGCAGAGTTCTTCTTCGTTGACGAACATGTCGTTCGAGCACAGCAGCGACAACGAAAAGCCGTCGGGGTAGCCGGCATCGGCCAGCAGCTTCTTGGCG
>NZ_AYMF01000066.1:0-509 GCF_000633435.1 Achromobacter sp. DH1f
GCCAGCAGCTTCTTGGCGCGAGCCGCATCGAACGGCAAGCGTTCTTCCTGCCTGGCTTCATAGCCCGGGATCGACGGCGCCACCAGCGCGCCGGTGGTGCGCGACAGCCCGCGCATCACCCGCTTTTGCAAGAGGTCGGGCGACAGCGCCATGTACAGCGCCTGGCGCACCCGCAGGTCTTTCAACGGGTTCTTGTCGGTGATGTTGGACCCCACCAGCTTGTCGCCCAGGTTGAAGCCGAAATACAGGGTGCGCAGTTCGGTCGCGGCCAGCACCTTGACGTTGGGCGCGGCGCGCAGGCGGTCCAGGTCTTGCAGCGGCGCGTTCTCGGTGAAGTTGATGTCGCCCGACAGCAGCGCCGCCACGCGGGTCGGCGCCGAAGCAATCGGCGTGAACTCGATGCGGTCCAGGTTGTGGCGCGGCTTGTCCCACCAGGCCGGGTTCACCACCAGCACGGTGCGGGTGTCGGGCCGGTACGACTCGACCTTGAACGGGCCGGTGCCGTTGGC
>NZ_AYMF01000067.1:0-23304 GCF_000633435.1 Achromobacter sp. DH1f
TCAAACTTGCCTTTTGCCATGATCTCTATCCTTTAACTTTCAAGGAAACTTGGATTTCTGCCAGGACCGCCCGGATGGGCAGCCCCGACAAGGGTTATTTACTTGGCCCGAGCGGCGATGACTTCGTCAGCGACGTTCTTGGGGGCCTCGGAGTAATGCTTGAATTCCATCGTGTACGTGGCACGACCTTGCGTCAGCGAACGCAGGTTCGTGGCGTAACCGAACATCTCGGCCAGCGGAACTTCGGCCTTGATGGTCTTGCCGCCGCCAACCATGTCGTCCATGCCCTGAACCATGCCGCGACGCGAGGACAGATCGCCCATCACGGTGCCAGCGTAGTCTTCAGGCGTTTCGACTTCAACGGCCATCATCGGTTCCAGCAGCACGGGGCTGGCCTTGCGCAGACCTTCCTTGAATGCCATGGAGCCGGCCATCTTGAACGCGTTTTCGTTCGAGTCCACATCGTGGTACGAACCGAAGAACAGCGTGACCTTGACGTCGACGATCGGGTAGCCAGCCAGCACGCCCGAAGGCAGCGTTTCCTGGATGCCCTTGTCCACCGCGGGGATGTATTCGCGAGGAACCACACCGCCCTTGATGGCGTCCACGAATTCGTAGCCACCGCCAGGAGCCAACGGCTCGACCTTCAGAACCACGTGACCGTACTGACCACGACCGCCCGACTGCTTGACGAACTTGCCTTCAACTTCGTCGCAGGTCTTGCGGATGGTTTCGCGGTAAGCCACCTGGGGCTTGCCGACGTTCGCTTCCACGCCGAATTCGCGCTTCATGCGGTCGACCAGAATTTCCAGGTGCAGCTCGCCCATGCCGGAAATGATGGTTTGGCCGGATTCTTCGTCGCTGCGCACGCGGAACGACGGATCTTCCTGAGCCAGACGCGACAGCGCCAGACCCATCTTTTCCTGGTCAGCCTTCGACTTGGGTTCAACAGCCTGCGAAATCACGGGCTCCGGGAACACCATGCGTTCGAGCAGGATGTGGGAGTCGATGTCGCACAGCGTTTCGCCGGTGGTCACGTCTTTCAGACCCACCACGGCGGCGATGTCGCCTGCCAACACTTCCTTGATTTCTTCGCGGTTGTTCGCGTGCATCTGCAGAATGCGGCCGATACGTTCCTTCTTGCCCTTGATGGGGTTGTAGACCGTATCGCCCGACTTCAGGACGCCCGAGTAAACGCGCACGAAGGTCAGTTGACCCACGAACGGATCGCTCATCAGCTTGAAAGCCAGGGCCGAGAACTTCTCGCCGTCGTCAGCGTTACGCTGCACGGGATTGCCGTCGTCGTCCATGCCGTCGACCGGGGGAATGTCCACGGGCGAAGGCAGGTAGTCGATGACCGCGTCCAGCATGCGCTGCACGCCCTTGTTCTTGAAGGCGGTGCCGCACAGCATCGGCTGGATTTCGCCAGCGATGGTGCGTTGACGGATGGCCAGGTTGATTTCGGCTTCGTCCAAGGAACCCGTTTCCAGGTACTTGTTCATCAGCTCTTCCGACGACTCAGCGGCGGCTTCAACCAGCTTTTCACGCCATTCGTTCGCGACGCCTTCCAGCTCAGCCGGAATGTCCTTGTAGTCGAACTTGGTGCCTTGGCTGGCTTCGTCCCAGATGATGGCCTTCATCTTGACCAGATCGACCACGCCTTGGAACGTGTCTTCGGCGCCGATGGGGATCACGATGGGCACGGGGTTCGCGCGCAGACGCGTCTTCAGCTGGTCATAGACCTTGAAGAAGTTCGCGCCGGTGCGGTCCATCTTGTTGACGAACGCCAGACGCGGCACGCCGTACTTATTGGCTTGACGCCACACGGTTTCGGACTGGGGCTGAACACCGCCCACCGCGCAGTAGACCATGCAGGCACCGTCCAGGACGCGCATGGAACGCTCCACCTCGATGGTGAAGTCCACGTGGCCCGGGGTGTCGATGATGTTGATGCGGTGCTCGGGGTAGTTGCCGGCCATGCCACGCCAAAACGCCGTCGTAGCTGCCGACGTAATGGTGATGCCACGCTCTTGCTCTTGTTCCATCCAGTCCATGGTGGCTGCGCCATCATGCACTTCGCCAATCTTGTGATTGACGCCGGTGTAGAACAGGATACGTTCGGTCGTGGTGGTTTTCCCTGCATCGATGTGCGCAGAGATACCAATGTTGCGATAGCGCTCGATCGGGGTTTTGCGGGCCATGGTGGATTAGTCCTTAAATTACCAGCGGAAATGGCTGAAGGCCTTGTTGGCCTCTGCCATCTTGTGCGTGTCTTCGCGCTTCTTCATTGCGGCGCCACGACCTTCGGAGGCGTCGATCAGTTCGCCAGCAAGACGCAGATCCATCGACTTCTCGCCACGCTTCTTGGCGGCTTCACGGAGCCAACGCATAGCCAGGGCCAGGCGGCGCACGGGGCGCACTTCAACCGGCACTTGGTAGTTGGCACCGCCAACGCGGCGGCTCTTCACTTCGACGATCGGCTTGATGTTGTTGATCGCCAGGCTGAAAACTTCGATCGGCTCTTTGCCGGTCTTGGTTTGCACTTGCTCGAGGGCACCGTAGACGATGCGCTCGGCGACGGCCTTCTTGCCGTCCAGCATGACGACGTTCATGAACTTGGCGAGCTCGACGCTGCCGAACTTGGGATCGGGCAGGATCTCGCGCTTGGGTACTTCGCGACGACGGGGCATTGTTGCTTCCTTGTGTCTGTTCAGTTGAACCGTGTTTCATTACACGGCCATGGCCGCCCAATAGGACGACCCCTTACGTGCCGCGCACCTTCCCATACTCCGGACGGCGCGGTTGCACTTCCCTAATGGCGAATGGCCGCCACGCGGGGGTACTGCTGACTCGTTATTAAGCCTTCTTCGGGCGCTTGGCGCCGTACTTCGAGCGGGCTTGCTTACGATCCTTGACGCCTTGCAGGTCGAGGGAACCGCGCACGATGTGATAACGCACACCGGGCAAGTCCTTCACACGACCGCCACGCACCAGAACCACCGAGTGCTCTTGCAGGTTGTGGCCTTCACCGCCGATGTACGAAATGACTTCGTAACCGTTGGTCAGACGCACTTTGGCAACCTTGCGCAGAGCGGAGTTCGGCTTCTTGGGGGTGGTGGTGTACACGCGAGTGCACACGCCGCGGCGTTGCGGGCAGTTTTCGAGCGCGGGGCTCTTGCTTTTGATGATGCTGACTTCGCGCGGCTTGCGCACGAGTTGGCTAATGGTAGGCATGACCTTTGAAATCCCTTTTACGTACCACTGGTAAGTACTTACGTACTCGTCTCCTCAAGCAAAGAACTTTCGGAGAAGGCAGTTCGCGCAAAACCGCCTCAAACGTTCGTATACGTAAAAGAGCGGGCTTGCCAACAAACCATGACAAACGCACAAACCTGAGACCGTCAAATGGCAGCGTCGGTTGACGGGGGCTCGTGACGCACCCCTTTGGCCTTGGGCCGCCAAGTTCAGCTGTGCCATGCAGGTGATGCATGGCAAGGCATTGCTTGGGATTGGCCGGACCTGTCTTCCTGGCGCCTTGATACGCCAGTCGGTGGTATCAAACTTTGCGCGCGAATAAAGCAGTAAGCCCTTTAGCATAGCTTAGATCAGGGCGCACTGTCAAAATCTTTTGTAAGCGCCACGCGCAAGCGCGTTGCCGGCAAAAGACAGCGTGTTAGGCGCAGGTCGGACCCAGGTCGACAAAAATGGGGCCAAATTATCGCGACGGAAGGCGATGCCACCGGGGCGGTGGTGCCGCCGCAGGTTGCCAGCGGGCCGACACGGCCGCGGCAGGCGCGCGAGCGTTGGGCCGGATCGGTTGGAACCGGTAGTCCGGTGGGCAGTGTACCCCCGGGCCTGGCGGCGCGGGCGGTTATTGGTCGGCGAACAGGTAACCGCTGCCGTAGACCGTGCGGATCGGCAACATCACGCCGGCCAGTTCGGCCTTGCGCCGCAGGCGGCTGACGATCACATCGATGCTGCGCGAGCCGCTGGAGCGTGCGCCCCCGCCTTCCACCCGCAGTTCATCGCCAAGCTCGTTGCGCCCGACGGCCCGGCCTGCCACTTCCAGCAGAGACCGCACGATCAGGCGTTCGTTGGCCGACAGCGAAATCGTCGCGCCCGAAGGCGCCGCCAGCGTCCAGCCCTGGTCGCGCAGCTCCCACTGCCCCATCACGGGTTCTTCCACAGTCGTGCTGTCCTGGCCGGCCGGCAGGCGGCGCGCCAGGGCCAGCAGGATGCAGGCGAGCTCGCGGGGATCCTGCGGCGGCGGCAGGCAGGCGTCGGCCCCGCTCTGCAGGCAGCGCAAGCGGGTATCCAGGGACAGATTGTTCCCCATCACCACGATTCCCAGCGAGGAAGAGCCGTGCAGGCGGGCAACCAGGGCATAGCCAACCTCGCCCAGCGTGCCCACGTTCAGCACGACGGCGTCATAGGTGCCATTGCTGAGCAGGCCAAACAGTTCCAGGGACGTCGAGCAGCCACGGGCCGAAATCCCAGCTTGAAGCAGTGCGGACACAGCGGTGTTACGTGCAGCCTCGTCCGGCGACATCATCAGTACGCGCAATTGATTCATATGTTCTTTCCATCCCTTCGTCCCCCCAGTTCCCGGCAGACCGCGCCGGTTGACTGGACGGTTAGGACAGTTTGGCCCGTTGTTGTGCAACAACTCCAGTCAAGATTCGTTAACTTTGCAATGTTTGACAGTTCTTGGCACAACGTAGCCAACAGTGACGCGACGCGAGTTATCATTCCATTACACAATTCCTTTCCCTTCTTGCAGTAGGGCGCCACAGGGCGCGCTTGCGCAGCCAACCTTCGCGAGACCACGTCTGATGAAAATCGCGTCGCTGGAAGACGACCTGGACCAGGCAAGACGCATCCAGCAAGTCCTGACTGCCGCCGGATACACCTGCACCAGCTACCAACAAAGCCGCGACCTGCTTGCCGCGTTGCGCAACGAGACCTTCGACCTGGTGCTGCTGGACTGGCACCTGCCCGATATCGACGGCGATGATGTGGTGCGCTGGCTGCGCGCCAACATCGGACCGCGCGTGCCGGTCATCTTCCTGACCAACCGGTCCAGCGAAGACGACCTGGTCGAAGGGTTGCGGGCGGGTGCCGACGACTACATCGTCAAGCCGCTGCGGCCGCTGGAATTGCTGGCGCGCGTCGCCGCCCTGCTGCGTCGCAGCCAGATCGCCGAGCCCGCCAACGAGGCGTTCGATATCGCGAACTACCGCATCGAGCCCGCTCCCCGCACGATTTCGCTCAATGGCTCGCCGGTTGCGCTGGCGCCCAAAGAGTTCGAACTCGCGCTGCTGTTCTTTCGCAATCTGGGCCGCCTCATGTCGCGCGACGTATTGGCTGAGTGCGTCTGGAACCGCGAGATCCCCGCGACCTCCCGCACGCTGGACACGCACCTGTCCAACATCCGGCAAAAGCTGCAGCTGCGTCCGGAACATGGCGTGCGCCTGAGCTCGTCGTATGCGCTCGGCTACCGGCTGGAATTGATCAGCCCGTCCGAAGACAGTCCGCCCCCCGCGCCTTAGCGCCTGGCGGGTATTACCTGGAGATTTGAAAGTCATGAGCCGCTGCCGCGCGCTTTCTTTGCTTGCCCTGCTTTCCGGCCTGCTGCTCGCCACTTCCTCGCATAGCCAACCCGCCGGCGCGCTGGGAGAGAACTTCATCTACCGCGTGCGCCAAGGCGACACGCTGATCAACATCGCCTCGACCTACACGCGCAACCCGGCCAACTGGAGTCCGTTGCAGACGCTGAACAGCGTCACCACGCCGGAGCGCCTGCCTATCGGCCTGGAGTTGCGCATTCCGCTATCGATGATTCCCGAGCGGCCGGCCGACGCGCGTGTCGTGCACGTCAGCGGCCAGGCCAACCTGAATGGCCAGGCGCTCAAGCCTGGCGCCAACGTGGCCGAAGGCAGTAAGGTCGTCACGGCCCCCAACGGCTTCGTCACGCTGGAACTGGCCGATGGCTCCAAGCTGACGCTGCCGGCCGACGGCGCCGTGGAGCTGACTCGCCTGCGCCAATTCGAAGGCACCGACCTGACAGATTCCGTCATCCACGTCGAACGCGGCAGTGTCGAATCCACCGTCGCGCCGACCGGGCAAGGCGTGGGCCGCTTCGAGGTCCGCACCCCCGTCGCCGTCACCGGCGTACGCGGTACGCGGTTCCGCGTGCAAAGCGGTAGCCAAGGCGTGCATAGCGAAGTCCTGGAGGGCAGCGTGCGGCTGCAGCCGCACGCGCCCGGCGAAGCGCCGGCTCGGCCTGTCGCGGTGGCAAAGGGCTTTGGCGCGGCCATCGGTGTGAACGGCCAGGTATCCGGCGTGCGGCCGCTGCTGGCTGCCCCGCAGCTGGGCGAACCTGTTCGAGCCGGCGGCGGCGCCTGGACCAGCGCCTTCGCCCCCGTGCCCGGCGCCAAGGGCTACCTGGTGCGCGTGTCGCGCGATGCCGATGGCACGCAGCCCGTGTCATCCAGGCAGTTCGAAAGCTCTGATATCCGTTTCAGCGCCCCCGGTCCCGGCACATTCTATGTATCGGTGCGCGCCATCGACGAACTGGGCCTGGGCGGCGCGGATGCCACGGCCACGTTCACGGGCGTGAACCTGCTGATGACCAGCAGCGGCCTGGGTGTGGCCACCGGTTCCGGCGGGTTCGTGACGTTGACTGAGTTCTAGCGGCATGCCGGACGCCACCGACCCCATCGACCGGACCTCGCGATCAGGGCTGTGGTTGACGGTGGTGCTGGCGCTGTTGGCGGCGTTATTGGGTTCATTCAACGGCCTGGGCCGGGTCGACCAGATTCTCTACGATCGGGCCGTCGCCCTCACCGGACGCGACATGTCGCCGGACATCTTGATCGTGGCGATCGACGACACCAGCATCGAAGCGTTGGGTCGCTGGCCTTGGCGCCGCGCCGTGCACGCGGCGTTGCTGGATCGCCTGCAAGGCGCGCGTGCGGTCGGGCTGGACCTGATCTTTGCCGAACCCGATACCGTCCACCCTGGCGACGACGCCATCCTGGCCGACAGCATCCGGCGCAACGGCCACACCGTGCTGCCCGTGGTGCTCGATCGACTGGTCTACCCGTCCTCCATCAGCACGCCCATTCCCATCCTGGCGCAGGCCGCGGCCGGCAGCGGCTTCATCAACGCCAGCATGGATGCCGACGGCGTGTTGCGATCGGCGGTGCTGACCGTCGGCTTTGCCGGCGAGCACTGGCGTCACTTCGCCCTGAGCATGCTTGATGTCGGCGGACAGGCGGCGCTGAGCGACAACCTGCTGCGGCGCGCCCGGCCGGACGGCAGCATCCTGATCCCCTACGCAGGCCCCGCCGCGCATACGCGGGCGGTGTCCTATCTTTCCGTGTTGCGCGGCGATGTGCCCCCAGAGCAGCTGCGCGGCAAATACGTGCTGGTGGGCGCGTGGGCGACCGGCCTGGGCGATGCCTACACTACGCCCGTCTCGCACGAGGTCAGCGGCATGCCTGGCGTGGAGATCATCGCCAACCTCCTGCAAGCCGCCAACGACGACATCGCCTTTCAACCGCCCGCCCCCTGGCTCAACGCCCTGTTTTCCGCACTGCCCGTGCTGCTTGCCTGTCTGGCACTGTGGCGGCTGTCGCCCAACCACGCGCTGCTGGTCAACATCGGCCTGCTGGCCCTGGTGCTGATATCCAGTCTGCTGCTGCTGGGTCACAGCTATCTATGGTTTGCGCCGACGGCTGCGTTGATCGGCGTGGCGCTGTGCTATCCCTTGTGGAGCTGGCGCAGTCAGGAGGCGGCCCTGCGCTACATGGATACCGAGTTGCGCCGACTGCAGCGCGAATACCCTCCCGTGCTGAACGAAGCCCGGGCGCAGTTCAACGGTCCGACCGCATCGCTCGAAAGCCGTGTCGGTGAATTGCGACGGGCGCTGGCGCGCGTGCGCAACCTGCGTCGATTCCTGGCCGACGGCCTGGATGGCATGCCGGACGCAACCCTGGTGTTCGACCAGGAAGGCCGCATGCAGTTTCGCAACCAGGCCGCGGTCATGTACTTTCAGCGGCTGGGCATGCGTCCGCCGCGCGTCGGCCATCCCGCCACGCACCTGCTCGAGAAGACCATCAGCGACGACTCGGCACGTCAACGCGTCGCGCAGGTGCTGAGCGGCCAGGGTGCGGCGTCAGACCAATCGCCCTGGAGCGCGGACCTGGAAGTACGCGATCGCGCCGGCCGCGACCTGATCCTGAAATGCGCGCCAATCCACACCGCCGAGGGCAATTTCGCCGGTACGGTCGCCACCTTGACCGACATCTCCGGCATCCGTCACGCCGAACGCCAGCGCGAAGAAACCCTGCGCTTCATATCGCACGACATGCGTGCGCCGCAAAGCTCGATTCTGGCGCTGGTCGAGATGACGCAGGAAATCGGCGCGGCGCCCGGCAAGGACGAGACCTTGACGCGTATCGCGGCGCTGGCCAACCGCACGTTGCATCTGGTCGATGATTTCGTGCATCTCACGCGGGCGGAGTCGATGGCCATCAACGCCGTCGAACTGGACCTGGGCAGCCTCTTGCAGGATGGGGTTGATGAGTTCTGGGCATCGGCGCACAAGCGAGGCATCGAACTGGTCGTGCGCACGCCGCTACCGGCGGCGTATGTGCGCGGCGACCAGACACTGCTGATGCGGGCGCTGTGCAACCTGATCGACAACGCCATCAAGTACAGCCCTGCGCAGACCCGCATCGAGTGCGGCATCGATGCCGCACCTGGCTACTGGCAGGCGTCGGTGCGTGATCACGGACAAGGCATTGCGCCACAGGACCTGGCCCAGCTGTTCGAACCGTTCGCACGGGTCGGCGTCGATACCAAGGCAGATGTGGGCGGGGCCGGACTGGGGCTGGCGTTCGTGCGTACGGTGGCACAGCGCCACGGCGGCAAGGTCGAAGTGACCAGTGAACTGGGCGCGGGCTCGACGTTTACGCTGCAATTGCCGATGGCGCCCGAAGAAGGCCGGGCCGACTAGCAGCAGGCCGGCCACCGCGCTATTGGAAAACGTGCGAGATGACCGTCGGTTTCCCCGCCTTGACCTCGAGCGTCGCCCGATAAGGCGGCAAATCGGCATTGCGCAGCACGACCTGGTACTTGCCCGGAATCAGCCGCACTTCCTTCACCGGCGGACTGATGCCGCGTGCGATGCCGTTGATCCAGACCTCGCCCCAGGGGCGAATATCCAGGCGCACCTGGACCGGTACGGGTTTGGGCTTGGGCGTCTCGTCCTGGGCCGCGGCAGCGGGTGGTGCCAGCTCGTGCGCAGGCGCCGCGCTGCCCTGTGCCGGGTCTGCGGGAGCCGGCGCGGAAGGCGTGTTCTCAGACGTCGCGCCAGTCGGGCCGGCAGCCGCGGGCGAAGCGCCCGCCGGTCCGGACGCAGCGGACCCTGCTGCAGACGGTCCAGGCGCCGCGCCCGGGGCGACCGTTCCCGGAGTCGCCGTCCCTGGCGTCGTCGATGCTGGGGCGAAGGGATCAGGCCCCGGTGTGCCCGGGTTGGCAGTGCCTGATTCGGCCCCGCGATAGGCCGCCACCGGCAATTCCGGCGTCAGCGTTGACCCGCCCGGCGCGGGCAGTACCGCAGGCGGATTGGGCTGCACCACTTCGGAACGGGTGATGAGGGAATGGGTCGAGCCCATGCCGGTATGGACCCAGGCATAGATCCCCCCGCCCATCAGCGCCACCAACAATAGCAACGCCAGCAACGGGCGGCCGGCGCCGCGCGGCTTGCTGGCGGCGGGCAACACAGGCGCAGCCGGCGCTGCGGCCACTTCGGCCACCGACGCCTCGTTGGCCGCCGGAGACGTCTCGGCATAGGCCGAGATATCCAGCATGGCGGCCAGTTCGGCCAGGGTTTGCGGCCGGTCGGCGGGCAGCATCGACAAACCTTGGTCGATCACGGCCAGAAAGGCCGGGGTGTACTTGGCCAGGCCCAACGATGCCAGCGGTTCGTAGCTGTCGGTGGCCCGACGTTCGGGGGCCGGCGGCGGCCGTTGGCCGATGACCAGGGCATGCATGACGGCGCACAGTGCGTAGACGTCGGTCCAGGGGCCACGCGGCCACTCGGCCGAATCGGTGTAGAGCTCGAACGGCGCGAATCCCGGTGCCGGCGTAACGCCGGCGCGGCGCGACCGCGGCACGGCCAGTTCGGGCAACAAATGCGCGCGGGCGCCTTCGTCCATACCGACCGTATCCACGGAAATGTCGCCGCATATTTCACCCTGCGCGTGCAGGCCCATCAACGAGGGCAGCAAATCCGACAGCAAACGCTTGATGCGCGATTCCGGCACGCCACCCGCCGCGCTGGCAGCGATGGCGCTCAAAGGGCGCAAGGCGAGCGGCGCAGCCCCGGAAAACGGGCTACGCGGCGTATGCAGGCCGACGGATGAAGACATAGTCAAAATACTGCGAAGACGGTCGCAAGACGGGTTTAGGGCTGATAAGCGGATATTATCCAATCCGTTACGCAAGGACATTGCCGAAAATGTCCGAGCGCATCAGGCTGTGGCACGATAGCGTATCGCCAAATTCCCTTGATTCGTTGAACGCCTATGAAAATTCGCCTCTTCGGCACCCTGATTGGATTATCGGCTCTTCTGGCCGGCTGCGCCGGCCTGCCTTCCGCCGCCCCTGAAAAGCCGCCCACGCCTGAAGCGCTGCAACAGCTGCAGGACGTCCGCGACCAGTACAGCGCCGGCCACTATGGCGAGGTCATCCGGCGGGTGGCCAAGTCCGACGAACTGGCAGCATCCAGCAAGGCCGTGCGCATCGAAGCCTACAAGCTGCAGGCGTTCAGCTACTGCGTCAGCCGTTATCCCCAGCTTTGCGAAGACAGCTTCGCCCGGATCCTGCAACTGGACCCGGTTTTCGAACTGGCCCCCAACGAGGCCGGCCACCCCGCCTGGGGTCCGGCGTTCCAACGCGCCAAAGGCCAAGCGGCCAAGTAAGACAAAAACACCCCATTCGGGCGAAAAAAAGGCCGCTGATTCGCATCAGCGGCCTTTTTGCTTCTGGCCTCCCCCGCCAGGACTGCGCGGGGGATGTTCCGGACGGGCCGATTACTCGGCGGCGTCGTCGCTGCCCACGTCGAGCGACGGGACATCGGCATCCGAGCCCACCGTGACCGGCGAGTCTTCGAACGGGTTGGCCAGCTGGCGAGCGGCTTCGCGTTCCGCCGCCTCCAGCGCTTCCTTGTCGCGACGGGCGTGGTGGTACGCCAGGCCGGTACCCGCCGGAATCAGGCGGCCGACGATGACGTTTTCCTTCAGGCCACGCAGGTCGTCGCGCTTGCCCATGATGGCGGCTTCGGTCAGGACACGCGTGGTTTCCTGGAACGAAGCGGCCGAGATGAACGAGTCGGTCGACAGCGAGGCCTTCGTGATACCCAGCAGCACGTTGTCGTACGAAGCCGGACGCTTGTCTTCAGCGTTGACGCGGTCGTTCTCGTTCAGCAGCTCGGAGCGCTCGACCTGCTCGCCCGGGATGAACTCGGTATCGCCCGCATCGACGATGTTCACACGGCGCAGCATCTGACGAACAATCACTTCGATGTGCTTGTCGTTGATCTTCACGCCCTGCAGACGGTAAACGTCCTGCACTTCGTCGACGATGTACGTCGCCAGCTTCTCGATGCCTTGCAGGCGCAGGATGTCGTGGGGATCGGCCGGGCCGTCCACGATCATTTCGCCCTTGTTCACCACCTGGCCGTCGTGCACCAGAACCTGCTTTTCCTTCGGAATCAGGAACTCGTGGCTCACGCCTTCCAGGTCGGTGATGACCAGACGCTGCTTGCCCTTGGTGTCCTTGCCGAACGAAACCGTACCGGTGACGTCGGCGAGCATGCCGGCATCCTTCGGCGAACGGGCTTCGAACAGTTCGGCCACACGCGGCAGACCGCCGGTAATGTCGCGGGTCTTTTGCGATTCTTGCGGAATACGCGCCAGAACTTCACCCACGGCAACCTGCTGGCCGTCGCGCACGGTAATCAGCGCGCCCACCGGGAACGAGATGTTCACCGAGTGATCGGTGCCGGCGATCTTGACGTCTTCGCCGTTCTCGTTGGCCAGCTTGATCTGCGGACGCATGACGATCTTGCCGCCACGGGTCTTGGGCGTGATGACGACGAGCGTCGACAGGCCGGTGACTTCGTCCACCTGCTTGGCAACGGTCACGCCTTCTTCGATGTTCTCGAAGCGCACGGCGCCACCGTATTCCGACACGATCGGACGGGTCAGCGGATCCCACGTCGCCAGACGCGCGCCGGCCTTGACGGCTTCGCCATCGCCCACCAGCACGGTCGCGCCGTACGGGATCTTGTGGCGTTCGCGTTCGCGGCCGTTGTCGTCGAAGATCGCCAGTTCGCCCGAGCGCGAAATCGCAACGCGTTCGCCCTTGGCGTTGGTGACGTAGCGCATCGTGCTGGCAAAGCCGACCACGCCGCTGGACTTGGTTTCCACCGCGCTGGCCAGAGCCGAACGCGATGCCGCGCCACCGATGTGGAACGTACGCATCGTGAGCTGCGTGCCCGGTTCACCGATGGACTGGGCGGCGATAACGCCCACCGCTTCGCCCTGGTTGACCGGCGAGCCGCGGCCGAGGTCGCGGCCGTAGCAGTGTGCGCACAGACCGTGACGCGTTTCGCACGTCAGCGGGGTGCGGACCTTGACTTCGTCCACGCCGATGCGGTCGATCATGTCGACCATGTCTTCGTCCAGCAGGGTGCCGGCGGTGATGGCCGTTTCCTGCGTGTCCGGGTTGACGATATCCACGGCAGCCACGCGGCCGAGGATACGGTCACGCAACGGCTCGATGACTTCACCGCCTTCCACCAGGGCCTTCATGTTGTAGCCCTGCGACGTACCGCAATCGTCCTCGGTGATCACCAAGTCTTGCGTCACGTCGACCAGACGACGGGTCAGGTAGCCCGAGTTTGCGGTCTTCAGTGCCGTATCGGCCAGACCCTTACGCGCACCGTGGGTCGAGATGAAGTACTGGAGTACGTTCAGGCCTTCACGGAAGTTCGCGGTAATGGGCGTTTCGATAATGGAACCGTCCGGCTTGGCCATCAGGCCGCGCATACCGGCCAGCTGGCGGATCTGGGCGGCCGAACCGCGGGCGCCCGAGTCAGCCATCATGTAGATGGAGTTGAACGATTCCTGGCGCACTTCTTCGCCGTGACGGTTGATCACGGGCTCGGTGGCCAGTTGTTCCATCATCGCCTTGCCGACCTTGTCGCCAGCCTTGCCCCAGATGTCCACCACGTTGTTGTAGCGTTCCTGGGACGTGACCAGACCCGACGAGTACTGCTTGTCGATTTCCTTCACTTCGCGGCTGGCTTCGGCCAGGATGCCTTCCTTGGCGGTCGGGATCAGCATGTCGCCCATGGCGATGGAGATACCGCCGCGCGTGGCCAGCTTGAAGCCGGACTGCATCAGCTTGTCAGCGAAGATCACCGTGTCGCGCAGGCCGCAACGGCGGAACGACTGGTTGATCAGGCGCGAGATTTCCTTCTTCTTCAGCGCCTTGTTCAGGACGGTGAAGGGCAGGCCCTTGGGCAGGATCTCGGACAGCAGCGCGCGGCCGACCGTCGTTTCGTGACGACGGATAACCGGTTGCCATTCGCCTGCTTCGTCGCGCTCGTGCTCTTTCAGACGCACGGTGATACGGGTTTGCAGTTCGACTTCGCCGTTGTCGTAGGCACGCTGCACTTCAGCGACGTCGGTGAAGAAAATGCCTTCGCCCTTGCCGTTGATGCGCTCGCGCGTCGTGTAGTACAGACCCAGCACGATATCCTGGGACGGCACGATCGACGGTTCGCCGTTAGCCGGGAACAGCACGTTGTTCGAGGCCAGCATCAGCGTGCGCGCTTCGAGCTGGGCTTCCAGCGACAGCGGCACGTGAACGGCCATCTGGTCACCGTCGAAGTCGGCGTTGAACGCCGCGCAAACCAGCGGGTGCAGCTGGATGGCCTTGCCTTCGATCAGGACCGGCTCGAACGCCTGGATGCCCAAACGGTGCAGCGTGGGCGCACGGTTCAGCATGACCGGGTGTTCGCGGATGACTTCTTCCAGGATGTCCCAGACCACCGGTTCCTGGCTTTCCACCAGCTTCTTGGCAGCCTTGATGGTCGTGGCCAGGCCCATCATCTCCAGACGATTGAAGATGAACGGCTTGAACAGTTCCAGGGCCATCAGCTTGGGCAGGCCGCACTGGTGCAGCTTGAGCTGCGGACCCACCACGATGACCGAACGGCCCGAGTAGTCGACGCGCTTGCCCAGCAGGTTCTGACGGAAACGACCGCTCTTGCCCTTGATCATGTCGGCCAGGGACTTGAGCTGGCGCTTGTTGGCGCCCGTCATGGCCTTGCCGCGGCGACCGTTGTCCAGCAGCGAGTCAACGGCTTCCTGCAGCATCCGCTTTTCGTTGCGCAGGATGATTTCCGGCGCCTTGAGCTCCAACAGGCGCTTCAAGCGGTTGTTGCGGTTGATGACGCGGCGGTACAGGTCGTTCAGGTCGGAGGTCGCGAAGCGGCCGCCGTCCAGCGGCACCAGCGGACGCAGGTCCGGCGGCAGCACGGGCAGCACTTCCATGACCATCCACTCGGCCTTGATGCCCGACTTCTGGAAGCCTTCCAGCACCTTCAGGCGCTTGGAGATCTTTTTGATCTTGGCTTCCGAGCTGGTGGCCTTCAGTTCGCCGCGCAGCGTTTCCACTTCGCGATCGATGTCGATGGTGCGCAGCAGTTCACGCACGGCTTCGGCGCCCATCAGGGCACGGAAGTCGTCGCCGTATTCTTCGGTCTTGGCGAGGAAATCGTCATCCGACATGATCTGGCCGCGCTTGAGCGGCGTCATGCCAGGTTCGATCACGCACCAGGCTTCGAAGTACAGCACGCGTTCGATGTCGCGCAGGGTCATGTCGAGCACCATGCCCAGACGCGACGGCAGGCTCTTCAGGAACCAGATGTGCGCGACGGGGCTGGCCAGCTCGATGTGGCCCATACGTTCACGGCGAACCTTGGCAACGGTAACTTCAACGCCGCACTTTTCGCAGATCACGCCACGATGCTTCAGGCGCTTGTACTTGCCGCACAAGCACTCGTAGTCTTTGATCGGGCCAAAGATCTTGGAGCAGAACAGGCCGTCGCGCTCGGGCTTGAACGTGCGGTAGTTGATGGTCTCGGGCTTGCGAACTTCGCCGTAAGACCACGAACGGATCTTCTCGGGCGAGGCGATGCCGATCTTGATGGCATCGAACTGCTCGTCTTGCGAGACTTGCTTAAAGAGGTCGAGTAGCGCTTTCATTAGTTACGCTCCAAATCCATGTCCAGGGCCAACGAGCGGATTTCCTTGACCAGCACGTTGAACGATTCCGGCATGCCGGCGTCGATGACGTGGTCGCCCTTGACGATGTTTTCGTAAACCTTGGTACGGCCGTTGATGTCGTCCGACTTCACCGTCAGCATTTCTTGCAGGGTGTAGGCGGCGCCGTATGCTTCCAGCGCCCACACTTCCATTTCCCCGAAACGCTGGCCACCGAACTGCGCCTTGCCGCCCAGCGGCTGCTGGGTAACGAGCGAGTACGGACCGGTGGAACGCGCGTGCATCTTGTCGTCGACCAAGTGGTGCAGCTTCAGGTAGTGCATGTAGCCGACCGTCACGGGGCGCTCGAACTTCTCGCCCGTGCGGCCGTCGTACAGCCACGCCTGGGTACGCGAAGGCGTCAGCGCCATGCGCTTGGCGACGTCGTCCGGATAGGCCAGTTCCAGCATCGTGGTGATTTCCTCTTCGGTCGCGCCGTCGAAGACGGGCGTCGCGAACGGCACGCCGTTCTTGAGGTTCTGGGCCATTTCCATGACTTCTTCGTCGGTCAGCTCGTCAATGCGCGCACCGGTGCCGGTCGTGTTGTAGACCTTGTCCAGGTAGGCGCGGACGTTCTTGACCTGCGCAGTGCGCTCGTCGCGCAGCAGATCGGCGATGCGGTGACCCACGCCCTTGGCAGCCCAGCCCAAGTGCACTTCCAGCACCTGACCGACGTTCATCCGCGAGGGCACGCCCAGCGGGTTCAGAACGATGTCGGCCGGCGTGCCGTCAGCCATGTGCGGCATGTCTTCCACCGGGGTGATGCGCGAGACCACGCCCTTGTTGCCGTGACGGCCTGCCATCTTGTCACCAGGCTGCAGACGACGCTTCACGGCCAGGTAGACCTTGATCATCTTCAGCACGCCCGGGGGCAGCTCGTCGCCTTGCGTCAGCTTCTTGCGCTTTTCTTCGAACGCCAGATCGAACTGGTGACGCTTCTGCTCGAGCGATTCCTTGGCCTGTTCCAGCACGACAGCGTGCGGCTCATCGGCCAGACGGATGTCGAACCACTGCCAGCGGTCCAGATCAGCCAGGTAGGCCTTGGTGATCGTGGCGCCCTTGGCCAGCTTGCGCGGGCCGCCGTTGACGGTCTTGTTGACCAGCATCTTTTCGATACGGTCGAACTGGTCGTTCTCAACGATGCGCAGCTGGTCGTTCAGGTCCTGGCGATAACGGCGCAGTTCATCGTCGATGATGGACTGGGCGCGCTTGTCGCGCACGATGCCTTCACGCGTGAACACTTGCACGTCGATCACGGTGCCTGTCATGCCCGAGGGCACGCGCAGCGAGGTGTCCTTAACGTCGGACGCCTTTTCACCGAAGATGGCGCGCAGCAGCTTTTCTTCCGGCGTCAGCTGGGTTTCGCCCTTGGGCGTGACCTTGCCGACCAGCACGTCGTCGGCGCTGACTTCGGCGCCGATGTACGTGATGCCCGAATCGTCCAGACGGTTCAGTTGCGTCTCAGCCAGGTTGCTGATGTCGCGCGTGATTTCTTCCGGACCGAGCTTCGTGTCGCGAGCCACGACCGTCAGTTCCTCGATGTGCACCGAGGTGTAGCGATCGTCAGCCACAACCTTTTCGGAGATCAGGATCGAGTCTTCGAAGTTGTAGCCGTTCCAGGGCATGAACGCGATCAGCATGTTCTGACCCAGGGCGAGTTCGCCCAGGTCGGTCGATGCGCCGTCGGCCAGCACGTCACCCTTGGCGACCTTGTCGCCACGCTTGACGATGGGACGCTGGTTGATGTTCGTGTTCTGGTTGGAACGCGTGTACTTGATCAGGTTGTAGATATCGACGCCGACTTCGCCGGCGACGTTTTCTTCGTCGTTCACGCGGATAACCACGCGCTCGGCGTCGACGTGGTCGACCAGGCCGCCACGCAGCGCTTGCACGGTGGTGCCCGAGTCAACGGCCACGGTGCGCTCGATACCCGTACCCACGACCGGCTTTTCCGGACGCAGGCAAGGCACGGCCTGACGTTGCATGTTGGCGCCCATCAGTGCGCGGTTCGCGTCGTCGTGCTCCAGGAACGGAATCAGCGAGGCAGCGACCGACACGATCTGCGACGGTGCAACGTCCATGTAGTGCACGTTGGCCGGAGCGGTCAACATGGTTTCGCCGGCTTCACGGCAAGCCACCAGGTCGTCCACGAACTTGCCGTCTTCGTCGAGCGCGGCGTTAGCCTGCGCGATGACGTAGTGGCTCTCTTCGATGGCCGACAGGTAATCGATCTGCTCGCTGACGCGGCCATCGATAATCTTGCGGTAAGGCGTTTCCAGGAAGCCGTACTCGTTCAAGCGAGCGTACAGCGCCATGGAGTTGATCAGGCCGATGTTCGGGCCTTCCGGCGTTTCGATCGGGCAGACACGGCCGTAGTGGGTCGGGTGCACGTCACGAACTTCGAAGCCGGCGCGCTCGCGCGTCAGGCCGCCCGGGCCCAGTGCGGAAACACGACGCTTGTGCGTGATTTCCGACAGCGGGTTGGTCTGGTCCATGAACTGCGACAGCTGGCTCGAACCGAAGAACTCCTTGATGGCAGCCGAGATCGGCTTGGAGTTGATCAGGTCGTGCGGCATCAGGTTTTCGGTCTCGGCCTGGCCCAGACGTTCCTTGACGGCGCGTTCGACACGCACGAGGCCGGCGCGGAACTGATTTTCGGCCAGTTCGCCCACGCAACGCACGCGACGGTTGCCCAAGTGATCGATGTCATCGATCTGGCCACGGCCGTTACGCAGCTCAACCAGCACCTTGATGGTTTCAAGGATGTCTTCGTTGGTCAGCGTCATCGGACCGGTGATGTCTTCACCACGGCCCAGACGGCTGTTGACCTTCATGCGGCCAACGCGCGACAGATCGTACGTTTCTTCGCTGTAGAACAGGCGTTGGAACAGCGCTTCCACGGCTTCTTCGGTGGGCGGTTCGCCAGGACGCATCATGCGGTAGATGGCAACGCGCGCGGCCATCTGGTCGGCGGTTTCATCGGTACGCAGCGTTTGCGAGATGTACGGGCCGCGGTCCAGGTCGTTCGTGTAGAGCGTCTGGATGTCGTGCACGTTGGCGGCGCGCAAGGCGGCCAACACGCTTTCCGTGATCTCGTCGTTGGCGTTGGCGATGACCTCGCCGGTGTCCGCGTCAACGATGTTCTTGGCCAGCACGCGGCCGTACAGGAAGTCTTCCGGCACGGAGATGCGCTGGATGCCACCGGCAGCCAAGTCGCGCAGATGCTTGGCGTTGATGCGCTTGTCTTTTTCGACAATCACCTTGCCCGAGCGGTCCGCGATGTCGAAACGGGCCATTTCGCCCTTCCAACGCTCGGCCACGAATTCCATCATGGCGCCTTCGCTCTTCAATTCGAAGTTATCGAAATCGAAGAAGTTGGCCAGGATCGATTCCGGCGTCATGCCGATGGCCTTGCACAGGATCGTGACAGGCATCTTGCGACGGCGGTCGACACGGAAGAACAGGACGTCCTTCGGGTCGAATTCGAAGTCCAGCCACGAGCCGCGGTAAGGAATCACGCGGGCCGAGAACAGGAGCTTGCCCGAGCTGTGCGTCTTGCCGCGGTCGTGCTCGAAGAACACGCCCGGCGAACGGTGCAGCTGGGACACGATGACACGCTCGGTGCCATTGATGACGAACGAACCGGTGCCCGTCATGAGCGGAATTTCGCCCATGTAGACTTCCTGTTCCTTCACTTCCTTGACGGTGGGCTTGCTGACTTCGCGGTCAAGCAGCACCAGGCGGACCTTGGCTCGCAGGGGCGAGGCATAGGTCAAGCCACGTTGCTGACATTCCTTGACATCGAACACCGGTTCGCCGAGCACATAGCTCACGAACTCCAAGCGCGCCATACCGTTGTGACTAACGATCGGGAAAATCGACGAAAACGCCGCCTGCAAACCGTCGGCTACGCGATCGGACGGGGCGGTATCCGCCTGCAGGAAAGTTAGGTAGGATTGAAGCTGTGTCGCCAACAGGAAGGGAACGTTTTGAACGTCTTCACGCTTGGCGAAGCTTTTGCGGATGCGCTTTTTTTCGGTGTACGAGTAAGGCATGAGCACTCCGACTCGAGGTTGCATGGGCCGTCAACCACGGCCCCAGGTGATACGACTCCAGGAAACCCCTCTGAAAGGGCATGACCCCAGCAGGGGTTTCCTGGAAACGCAAAAGCCCGGGGACTGCAAACTGCGCTGTCCCCGGGCAAATTGACGCAGGTCTTACTTGACTTCGACCTTGGCGCCAGCTTCTTCCAGCTTCTTCTTGGCGGCTTCGGCGTCAGCCTTGGCCACAGCTTCCTTGACGGGCTTCGGAGCGCCGTCGACCAGGTCCTTGGCTTCCTTCAGACCCAGACCGGTCAGCTCGCGCACGGCCTTGATGACGCTAACCTTGTTGGCGCCAGCTTCGGTCAGAACGACGGTGAACTCGGTTTGCTCTTCAGCAGCGGCGGCAGCGCCACCAGCGGCGGGAGCAGCGACAGCGACAGCGGCGGCAGCAGCCGACACGCCGAACTTCTCTTCCATTTCCTTGATCAGCTCGGACAGCTCGAGCACGGTCATGCCAGCGATGGCGTCAAGGATTTCAGCTTTGTTAAGTGCCATTTTTCAGAACTCCAAAAATTTTGGTAATGCCAGGGTTTGGGTGTCGCTCGGTCGTTCAGCGAATTCCGTGAAGGAGGGCGATTAAGCCGCTGCCTTCTGGTCGCGCACGGCGGCGAGGCCACGGGCGAACTTGGTCGGAACTTCGTTGAGCGTACGCACGAATTGCGCGATGGGGGCTTGCATGGTGCCCAGCAGTTTCGACAGCAACTCTTCGCGCGAGGGCATGGTGGCCAGAGCCTTCACACCTTCTTGGTTCAGCAGGCTGTTGGGCAGAGCGCCCGCCTTGATGACCAGCTTGTCGTTGCTTTTCGCGAAACCTGCGAGGACCTTGGCCGCCGAAACCGGATCAGTGCTGATGCCATAGATCAGCGGACCGGTCAGTTGCTCAGCCAACGGCTCGAAAGCCGTGCCGGCAACAGCACGACGGGCCAGCGAGTTCTTCAGAACACGCAGATACACGCCCGATTCACGCGCAGTTTTGCGCAGTACGGTGACAGAGGCGACGTCCAGACCACGGTACTCGGCGATAACAATCGATTGCGCCTTGGCCACTTCGGCCGAGACTTCCTCGATTACCACCGCTTTCTCTTGACGATTGAGACTCACGGTTTGAACACTCCATCAAAAGACGCTTGGGGCCT
Source organism: Achromobacter sp. DH1f (assembly GCF_000633435.1). Lineage (NCBI taxonomy): Bacteria > Pseudomonadati > Pseudomonadota > Betaproteobacteria > Burkholderiales > Alcaligenaceae > Achromobacter > Achromobacter sp. DH1f. The sequence continues at coordinate 20,644 of NZ_AYMF01000067.1, forward strand.
GAGCCTTGCGCGTCAACCGAATGCGGCGCCTGGTCGAGTTCTTCGGGTAAAGAAATCTTCCTGGGGACGCCGTCTACGCTGGATCCGAACTTTGCAAGCTTCGGGATTAAGCGGGGCAGCGGGGGCACTGCTTCAAGTGGAAGGAGAACCTTCGCACTGCCCTGCTCCAGCGGTCTTTGACAGCAACATCCGGAGGAATCCGGATGCAGCCCAAAGTACGTTTATTGCTGTTGGCTTAGTTGGAAGCCGACAGCGAGGCAATTTCCACGCGCGCACCGCCGCCCATCGTGGACGAAACGGCCAGCTTGCGCAGGTAAATGCCCTTGGACGCGGCGGGACGAGCCTTTTGCAGGGCGTCGACCAGAGCGGCCAGGTTGGTTTGCAGCTGTTCCACGCCGAACGACGCACGGCCGATCGTTGCGTGGATGATGCCAGCCTTGTCGGTACGGTACTGAACCTGACCGGCCTTGGCGTTCTTGACAGCGGTGGCGACGTCGGGCGTCACGGTGCCGACCTTCGGGTTCGGCATCAGGCCACGGGGACCCAGGATCTGGCCCAGGGCACCCACGACACGCATCGTGTCGGGCGAGGCGATGACGACGTCGAAGTCCATTTGACCGGCCTTGATCGCGTCAGCCAGGTCGTCCAGACCGACGATGTCGGCGCCGGCGGCCTTGGCGGCTTCAGCCTTGTCGCCTTGGGCGAACACGGCCACGCGGACCGACTTGCCGGTGCCGGCGGGCAGCACGACCGAACCGCGGACCAGTTGGTCCGACTTTTTCGGGTCGATGCCGAGCTGCACGGCCACGTCAATGGATTCATTGAACTTGGCGACAGCGGTTTCCTTGACCAGGGTCAGGGCTTCGGCGACCGGGTACAGCTTGGTGCGGTCGATCTTTTGTGCAATGGCGGCGGCGCGCTTGGACAGTTTTGCCATGATTAGATCCCCTCAACCGTGATGCCCATGCTGCGGGCGCTGCCAGCGATCGTACGCACAGCGGCGTCCAGATCAGCGGCGGTCAGATCGGGGCCCTTGGCCTTGGCGATTTCTTCAGCCTGGGCGCGGGTCAGCGTGCCGACCTTGTCGGTATGCGGCTTGGACGAACCCTTCTGCACACCGGCGGCCTTCTTGATGAGGACCGTCGCGGGCGGGGTCTTCATGATGAAGGTGAAGCTCTTGTCGGCGAAAGCGGTGATCACCACCGGAATCGGCAGACCAGGCTCCATGCCTTGGGTCTTGGCGTTGAACGCCTTGCAGAATTCCATGATGTTCAGGCCACGCTGACCCAGGGCCGGGCCAATCGGGGGGGAGGGGTTAGCCTTACCAGCCGGTACTTGCAGCTTGATAAAGCCGACGATCTTCTTCGCCATGCTTTGCTCCTTGCGGGTTATATCGCCCTAGCGCAAAGGCCAGGGCTCCCCGGGGGTTGAAATCAGGTCTTTTCGACCTGGCTGAAATCGAGTTCGACGGGCGTGGCACGACCAAAAATCGTGACCGACACGCGAACCTTGCTCTTTTCGTAGTTGACTTCTTCGACGTTGCCGTTGAAGTCCGCAAACGGACCTTCCTTGACCCGAACCATCTCGCCCACTTCGAACAGAATCTTGGGACGGGGTTTCTCGACACCCTCTTCCATCTGGGAGAGGATCTTCGCGACTTCCTTTTCGGAAATCGGGGTCGGACGGTTGCCCGAGCCACCCAAAAAGCCGGTGACGCGGTTGGTGTTCTTGACCAAATGCCACGTTTCGTCGGTCAGGTCCATTTCAACCAGGACGTAACCGGGGAAAATACGGCGTTCGGTGATCGACTTCTGACCACCCTTGACCTCGACGACTTCTTCGGAGGGCACAAGGATCTGGCCAAAAGACGTTTGCAGGCCCGCGCGCTCAATGCGCTCGATCAGGGCCTTGTGTACGCTTTTCTCCATGCCGGAGTACACATGGACGACATACCAACGCTTACTCATTTGCCGTCCTTATTTCCAGCCCAGCAGCAGGCCGTAGAGAATCCATTCGATGCCCTTGTCGAGCACCCACATGAAAATGCCCATGATCGCCACGAACGCGAAAACGATGCCCGTCATCTGGGTCGTTTCCTTGCGGGTGGGCCACGAGACACGCTTGACTTCGTTGTAGGACTCGCTGGCGAAGCTCAGGGTGCGGCGGCCGGGTTCGCTGAACCAGGCGATCGCAGCTGCAATCACGAGGCCGCCGACGAACACGCCGACACGTGCAGGCATCGGTTGCGCGCTAAGCACGGAAAACCCGACGATGCCAGCAATAACGACGAGAACCGCCAGCCCGAGCTTCACCCGGTCGGCGGTACTGGTTACGGTTTCTACGCTGGTATTAGACATATTGCGACGCGAGCCGCCGTGAATGCGTAACTCGCGATGATCTCCCGCGGGTTTATCCTGGCGGTGGCAGGGGCAGTAGGAATCGAACCTACAACCTTCGGTTTTGGAGACCGACGCTCTGCCAATTGAGCTATGCCCCTAAAACACTACACGTGCACTACATTTCAACCACTTTCCGCCTGGGCCACCTGCGTGACGGCTTGCGGAACCATACATAGTACTACTTTTACAGCAAAGATGGATAGAGGGGCTTGAGAGCCCACTCTACCCATCTGGGTATTGCTTACTTCAGGATCTTGGCGAC
>NZ_AYMF01000068.1:0-308 GCF_000633435.1 Achromobacter sp. DH1f
CCAGGTCCAGCGTCAGGTGCAGCACGCGCGCCTGGGCGCCCGGAAACAGCTCGGCCAGGCGGGCCTGCACTTCCGGCAGGCCGCCCGTGTCGCCGTCCACATACACATAGGTGTCGTCTTCTTCGATGGCCGTGAACGCCCGCACCCGCAGGCCGGCCAGGCCGTCCGTCAGCCGCGCGGCCATATCGGCCGCGCGCGCGGCGTCGAAGCGCTCGCCCAAAGACACCAGCAATACCGTCTTGTCCATGCCCTGCTCCTTTCAGTGCCCGACGCGCAACGCCACCAGGAAGCGCGACACCATGTTGTAG
>NZ_AYMF01000069.1:0-1390 GCF_000633435.1 Achromobacter sp. DH1f
CCCAGCGCCGCAGCGCCTCGCGCGCTCGGGGCGTCAGGGGTACGTCACGGGCGCGGCCGTTCTTGGTATGCGGCAGATGCACCACGCCGTGCATCAGGTCCAGGTGTTCACGCTGGATACCTACGACTTCAGACCGGCGCATGCCTGTTTCCTTGGCCACGGTCAGGATGGTCGGCAGTTCGGCCGACCGGGTGGCGCGGATGATCCATTCCAGTTCCTTGCGCGGGCAATCATCGTCTGACACCCCGCGCAGCGTGATGCGGTCAAAGAGACGTCGATCGCGTGCGTCATCCACCGCCGGCCTGCGCACCAGCTGCACGGGGTTGGCCAGTTGGTCAAAACCCCAGTCTTTGCGGATCACGGTGTAGACGTGCGACAGGAAAGCCATGCGCCGCACCACGGTGGCCGGCGCCCGGTCTTTCAGCCATTCGTCGCGCAGTTCGGTCAAGTCCGAGCTGCGAATACGGTCGACCGGCCGGATGGACAGGCGCGTTGCGCGCCAGATGCGCGCAATCGACTGCTCGGCGGTGTGGCCTTTCTTCGTGGCGGACACCTCGGCCAGGTAACGCGTCAGCGCGTCGGCGAGGGTGGGGGCGGGCTTGCGGCGGGGCTGACGACGGGTCCAGGGTTTCATGACGATTCGGGCTAGGGGGTAAGACCAATAAACGGAAACAGCATAAATGCCGAAGCAGGCGGGGCCTGGGGCAAACGGACGACAGTGTCGCCCGGATTTCAAAATTCTCATCCGGCGCGCCACCGCGGCGCCCGTGATGTTCGCGGGAGGCAGCAATGCGCGCCGTCGACAGGAGCGGTGTAACCATGGAACCGGGATCTACGGGATTGGGCGGTTTTGCCGCCCTGAAAATTGCGATGGCGTTCGGCATGCCGGCCGCGATGGCGGCGTTGATCGGCATGTTGCTGATGCCGCCGCGCTCGCCGCGCGAGTTCGTGGCGCGCACCGCTTGCACGGTGGTCAGTTCATTTCTGTTCGGGCCGATATTGGCGATCGGCATGATCGCCTGGATGCCCGACATCATGTCCTCCGCCTACTGGATGGCCGAGCGCACCGGGCTGGGTGAAGACGGGCTGCTGGCCATGTTCTACGTGCTGGGCCCCTGCATGCTGCTGGCCGGGTTGCCGGCCTGGTGGGTGCTGGGCGCCTACCTGCGGTTGACGGCCAAGCTGCAGAACCAGGACCTGGTGGACTGGGCGGTCGAGATACGGCGCAAGACGCTGGGGTTGGAAACGCAATCAGACAAGGAGGGCAAGCATGACGCTTGACCAGATCATGGATAGCGCGGTGCGGCCGGCGATGGCGCTGTTGCCCGCGCGGATGGACTCGCGGCAGGCGCATTGCCTGCTCTTGGCCATCGGCCTGCAGGAAAGCCGC
>NZ_AYMF01000070.1:0-368 GCF_000633435.1 Achromobacter sp. DH1f
GCGCCAATGCATTGGCGCAATGCTTGGCCATGCGCAGCGCCAGCGTCTCGGCGCCCACGGCAATGCGGTGCGCGGGTTCCGCCGCCAGCGTGCCGCCCATGTCGCGCAGCCCCTTCTTCTTGATCTGGGTCAGGCCCCAGCTGGTGGGCGCGCCCTTGCGATAGGTGTCGTAGATATTGGCGTAGTTCGACCAGTCGTACAGGCCCGTGTCGGTCACCGCGCCGCCCAGCGCATTGCCGTGGCCGCCGATGTACTTGGACAGCGAATTCATCACCAGCGAGGCGCCCACGGTCGACGGCCGGAACATCCACGGCGACGTCAGCGTGTTGTCGACCACGTAGACCAGCCCCTTCTCGCGGCAGATCTCG
>NZ_AYMF01000071.1:0-1080 GCF_000633435.1 Achromobacter sp. DH1f
GCAGATCTCGCCGATGACGGCCAGGTCGGCAACCTGCGTGCCGGGGTTGGCGATGGTCTCGGTGAACACCATGCGCGTGTTGGGCCGAATGGCCGCGCGCACCTGCGCGGAATCGGTCGCGTCCACGAAGGTGATCTCGACACCCAGTTCCAGCAGCGTGCCGAACAGGCTGTTGGTGTTGCCGAACACGTACTGGCTGGACACCAGGTGGTCGCCGCTACGCAGCAGCGTGGTGAAGATCGCGGCCAGCGCGGCCATGCCCGTGGAGAAGCTGACCGTGCCCTTGCCGCCTTCCATGTGGTTGACCTTGGCTTCGAGCGCCGTGGTGGTGGGCGTGCCCTGGCGTGCGTAGGTGAACCCCGCCTTGCCCTGGAACACCGCGGCCAGCTCGCGCGCATCGTCGTAGGCGAACTCGGACGACGGATGCATCGGCTTGTGCACCGCTCCGTGCTCGACGGATTGCTGGCGGTCGGAATGGAGGATCGTGGTGGTAAAGCCGTTCTGGTGCATGATGGGCTACGCGGAAAAGAATGGGCGACGAAAAAAGGAAGTACCAAAGAAAGCAGCGCGGACTCAGTCCTGGCGCTGGCGCACGGTCTCGTACAGGCACACGGCGCTGGCCACGCTGACATTCAGGCTTTCGACCGAACCCAGCATGGGAATGTTGACCAGCTGGTCGCAGGTCTCGCGGGTCAGGCGGCGCATGCCCTCGCCTTCGGCGCCCATGACCCAGGCCATGGGCTGGCGCGCGTCGATCTTGTGCATGCTGTCGGTGGCCTGGTCGTCGGTGCCCACCAGCCACACGCCGCGGTCTTTCAGGCTGCGCATGGTGCGCGCCAGGTTGGTGACCATCAGGTAGGGCACGGTATCGGCCGCGCCGCAGGCCACGCGCTGCACGGTGGCGTTCAGCCCCACCGCGCGGTCGCGCGGGGCGATCACGGCGTGCACGCCAGCGGCGTCCGCCGTGCGCAGGCAGGCGCCCAGATTGTGCGGATCGGTCACGCCATCCAGAATGAGCAGCAGCGGCGGACCTTCGATGACGTCGAGCACTTCATCGACGTCGACGGCCAGCTGGCGTTC
>NZ_AYMF01000072.1:0-1109 GCF_000633435.1 Achromobacter sp. DH1f
GGCGCCGCTGCCGCAGGTGGACTTTCCCACCATCCAGGTGCAGGCCAACCTGCCGGGCGGCAGTCCGGAAACCATGGCGTCCAACGTGGCGCAGCCGCTGGAACGCCAGTTTTCGCTGATCGCGGGCCTGTCGCAGATGACCTCGGCCAGCGCCATCGGCACGACCCAGATCACGCTGCAGTTCGACCTGAACCGCAGCATCGATTCGGCGGCGGTGGACGTGCAGGCCGCGATCAACGCGGCCACCGGCCAGTTGCCCGCCAACCTGCCCAACCCGCCGACCTTTCGCAAGGTCAATCCGGCGGACGCGCCCATCATGGTGATGGCGGTGCAGTCGGACACGCTGCCGCTGATCCAGGTGAACGACTACGCCGACAACATCCTGGCGCAGCAGATTTCGCAGATCTCGGGGGTGGGCCTGGTCAATATCGGCGGCCAGCAGAAGCCGGCCGTGCGCATCCAGGTGGATCCCGGCAAGCTGTCGGCGCTGGGGCTGAGCCTGGAAGACATACGCGGCGTCATCGCGACGACCACGGTGAACCAGCCCAAGGGCACCATCGACGGGCCGCGCCAGAGTTTCACCACCTACACCAACGACCAGCTGCTGTCGGCGGCGCCCTGGAACGACATGGTGCTGGCCTACCGCAACGGCGCGCCGATCCGGGTGCGCGACGTGGGCGTGGCGGTGGACGGGCCCGAAAACACCAAGCTGGCCGGCTGGGCCTACGCCGGCCCCGCGGCGCCCGCCGACAACACCATCACCAACGGCCGCTCGATCGTGCTGCAGATCAGCAAGCAGCCGGGCGCCAACGTGATCGACACCGTGGACCGCATCCGCGCGGCCCTGCCCAAGCTGGAAGCGTCGATTCCGCCGTCGGTGCACGTGAACACGATCATCGATCGCACCCAGACCATCCGCGCATCGGTGCAGGACGTGGAATTCACGCTGACGCTGACCATCATCCTGGTGGTACTGGTGATCTTCCTGTTCCTGCGCAACGTGGCGGCCACACTGATTCCCTGCGTGACGGTGCCGCTGGCGCTGATGGGCACGGCGGCCATCATGTACGTGGTGGGCTTCAGCCTGGACAACCTGTCGCTGATGGCGC
>NZ_AYMF01000073.1:0-218 GCF_000633435.1 Achromobacter sp. DH1f
GACGATGGCCAGGCCCAGGCCATGGCTGTGCTCGACCCCGTCGCCGCGGCGCGCGGCGTCCACCCGGTAAAAGCGCTGGAACAGGTGCGGCAGGTGTTCGGGCGCAATCGGCGGGCCAGGGTTGCTGACCGCGATCTCCAGCATGCCGCCCTGCCGCGTGACGTCCACCGTGATCTCGGCGCCGGCCGACGAATACTGGATGGCGTTCTGCAGCAGGT
>NZ_AYMF01000074.1:0-220 GCF_000633435.1 Achromobacter sp. DH1f
GATGGCGTTCTGCAGCAGGTTGGTCACCGCGCGCCGGAACAGCGCCGTGTCGATCAGTGCCACCGCGTCCCGCTCGCCCTGGATGCGCACGCGCATGCCCGCCTCGTCCAGCAGGAATTCGAAGAACTCCACCGTCTTGCCGACCTCGTCGGCCAGCACCGCATGAATGCGGCCCGTGGCGGCCTCGCCCTGGTCGGCCCGGGCCAGGAACAGCATGTCG
>NZ_AYMF01000075.1:0-378 GCF_000633435.1 Achromobacter sp. DH1f
AGCGTGCGCGGCGTGGGGGTCTCAGTATTCAGCCCACAAGTGTTGGGCGGCGTAGGCGCGCCAGGGGCGCCAGGATTCTGCACGGGCCAGGAGTTGGGCGGGGGTGTATTCGCGGGATTCCAGTTTTTCCAGGGCGCGGATCAGGCCGATGTCGGACGCGGGGAAGGCGTCGGGTTCGCGCAGGTGGCGCAGGGCGATGTATTGGGCGGTCCATTCGCCGATGCCGCGGATGGCGCGCAGGCGGGTGATGGCGGTTTCCAGGGTGTTGGAGGGGGCGAAGAGGTGGGGGTCGGCCAGGGTGGCGGCGGCGACGGCGGAGAGGGTGGCGGCGCGGGTGCGGGGCATGCCCAGGGGGGCGAGGTCGGCGGGGGCCAGGGC
>NZ_AYMF01000076.1:0-475 GCF_000633435.1 Achromobacter sp. DH1f
CCCGCGCCGGTCAGCAGCACCACCCGCACCGCCGCGTTGTCGCCGGCCTGTTGCAGCGCCGTCGTCAGGGCGGCGATCAACGTCTCGTCGAAGGCATTGCGCACGTCCGGCCGGTTCAGGGTCAGGCGGGCGATGGGGCCATCAAGAACGACCTCGAGCGGGGCGGGCTGGGTCATGCGGGTCTCCTGGTAATTGACAATTCCTCAATTAGTAACCTGGAATCTACGATTGAATCCATAGGGTAATACGCTTGAATGGGATGGGCTGTCGATAAATATTGAGTTATCCTCAACAAAAAGACACGATGGAGCGAGACATGAGCCTTACCCCCGCCCGCGACGCCGCGGCGCGCTATGCGTCGGTGTTCCGGCCCGGCCTGTTCGACGGCCAGACCGTCATGGTCACGGGCGGCGGCAGCGGCCTGGGGCGCTGCACCGCGCATGAGTTGGCCGCGCTGGGCGCGGGCCTGGCGCTG
>NZ_AYMF01000077.1:0-327 GCF_000633435.1 Achromobacter sp. DH1f
CTGGGCGCGGGCCTGGCGCTGGTGGGCCGCAAGCCCGAGAAACTGGAAGCCGTGCGCGACGAGATCGTGGGCATCTATCCCGAGGCCGCCGGCCGCATCACGCTGCACGCCTGCGATATCCGCGGCGAAACCGGCGTGCGGGGCGTAGTGGCGGATGCGCTGGCCGCGCATGGCGCCATCGACGGCCTGTTCAACTGCGCGGGCGGCCAGTTTCCCGCGGCGCTGGAAGACATCAGCTTCAATGGCTGGAACGCGGTGGTGCAGAACAACCTGCACGGCACCTTCCTGGTGGCGCGCGAGGTCTATGTGCAGCACATGCGCCAGCAC
>NZ_AYMF01000078.1:0-1790 GCF_000633435.1 Achromobacter sp. DH1f
GCGGTGGCCGCGCAGGCGCTGGTCAACGCGGCCAGCGGGCAGGACGACGCCGCCGGGCTGGACTGGTACGACATCGCCGGCCACGGCGGCTTTGCCAACGAGGCCCAGGCCCGCCGCCAGGCGGAACTGGCGCGCGAGGCCGTGCGCGCCCGCGCCGAGACCTTCGCCGGGCGGGGCGTGGTGCGCACGTTCCGCTCGGGCACGCGCTTTACGCTGCAGGACATGTCATCGCTGGGGCCGACGGGCGAAGCCGGATTCGAGCCGGTCTTCGCGCTGGACTGGATCGAGCACGTGGGCATCAACAACCTGCCGCCCGACACGCGGGCGTCGCTGTCGCAGCGTCTGGGCGGGCTGGATGCGTATCTGACGCTGGATGGCGAGGCGATCGCCGCGCCGCAAGAGACTGGCGATGGTTCGACGTGGGATGATGCGTCGATCTCCCCCGACCCCGCGGTTCTCGCCAAGGCCCGCGAAGTCGGCTACGCCAACCGCTTCGAAGCCGTGCGCTGCGACCGCCCCTGGCGTCCCGCCTTGCCGGCCACGCGCGGCGCCCGCCTGGGCGGCGCCCGCCTGGGCGGCGCGCCCTCGGTCCACGGCGTGCACACCGCCGTGGTCACCGACGCCGAAGGCGGCACGCAACCCAGGCAAAGCGACGAGATCCTGCGCAACAAGCGCGGCGACGTGCGCATCAGATTCCATTGGCAGGCGGGCAGCCAGGACGGCGAGGCCAGCAGCCGCTGGGTGCGCGTGGCGCAGCGCCAGTCGGGCGCCGGCATGGGCATCAGCTTCGTGCCGCGCATCGGGCAAGAAGTGCTGGTGCGCTTTCTGGACGACGACATCGACCAGCCCATCGTCGTGGGCGCGCTGTACAACGGCCGCGGCGAAGGTGGCACGCCCGCCACACCAGGCGGGCGCGCAGGCAGCGCGGCCGATACGCAGGTCTACGCCGCCGCGCGCGACAACGCGCCCAGCGCCCAGGCCAACCTGGCCGCGGGCAACGCGCCGGCCTGGCACGGCGCGGCCGCCGGCGAAGACAACCACCGCAACGCGGCCGCGCTGACCGGCTTCAAGAGCAAGGAATTCGGCGGCGCGGGCTACAACCAGATCGTGTTCGACGACACCGACGGCCAGCTGCGCATGCAGGTCAAGAGCAGCCAGGACGCCTCGGAACTGAACCTGGGCCACCTTATCCACCAGGCCGGCAACTACCGCGGCGGCCTGCGCGGCGTAGGCGCCGAACTGCGCACCGACGCCTACGGCGCCGTGCGCGGCGGCGCGGGCGTGCTGCTCACCACCTACAGCGCCACCGGCGGCAACGCCAGCGCCGTGGGCGATGCGGCGGGCGTGCAGGCGCTGGCCAGCCAGACCGAGCAGATGGCGCGTTCGCTGGACGGCGTCGTCGGCGCCCACCAGGGCCTGCGGCTGGCCACGGCGCTGGGCACCAAGGGGCCGCAGGCCAGCGTGCTCGATGGCGACAAGGCGCCGCTGGCGGCCATGCACCGCGCGGTCTCGGGCACGGTCGCGGGCGACAGCCTGGATGGCGCCCGCGGCGATGCTGCGGCCAGGCACACGCAGGCCGCGCAGGGCAAAGTGCCGCACCCCACCGATCCTGTCGTGCTGATGGCCGCGCGCGCCGGGCTGGCGCAGGTCGCCGCCAAGCACCTGCAAGTGACGGCCGGCGAGGCCGTGCACTGGTCGGCCGGCAAGGACCAGAATCTGGCCGTGATGGGTGCGCTGCGCCTGCACACCGGCCAGGGCCTGGGCATCGTGGCGGGCCTGCAGCAGGGCGG
>NZ_AYMF01000079.1:0-1710 GCF_000633435.1 Achromobacter sp. DH1f
CAAGCCGCCAACGCGCCGGGCGTCTTAAGAACCTACGTCCGCCGCAAACACCCCACCCACCCTAAAGTTCAACCTGCATCCCCATCTCAACCACCCGATTCGCAGGAATCTTGAAGAACTTGGTACTACGCGTAGAGTTCCGAGCCATGAACGAAAACACCGCCCGCCGCCACCGCCACAAAGCCGGCTTGCGAGCCGCCACCACCGTCTGCCGCGACAGGAAATAAGACGTGCGCATCGGCTCCAGATCCAGCTCCGGATATGCCTCCGCCACCAGGCGCAGCGCCTCCGGCACATCCGGATCTTCCTTGAACCCGTAATTGATCGTCGCCGCCCAGCTCGACGCGCTCAGCTTGTGCACCGTAAAGCGCTCTTCCGGCGAAATGTACGGCACGTCCGCCACCAGAATCGTCAGGAACAGCACATGGTCGTGCAGCACCTTGTTGTGCTTCAGGTTGTGCAGCAAGGCCGGCGGCACATTCCCCGAATTCATCGTCATGAAAATCGCCGTGCCCGGCACCCGCGACGGCGGGTATTCCTCGAGCTGCTCCATGAATTCCTTGAGCGGCTGGCGATCGCGCTGCTGCATCTCCGACAGCAGCCGGCGCCCGCGCCGCCACGTCATCATCAGCGTGAACACAACGATCGCCACCACCAGCGGCAGCCAGCCGCCTTCGTGGATCTTGAACACGTTGGCCGAAAACAGCAGCACGTCAAACAGCAGCAGCAAGCCCAGCACCACGAACCACAGCATCCGCTTGGCCCCCGTCGTGCCGCGTGGCAGCACCGCGAACGCCAGCACCGACGTCGTCAGCATCGTGCCCGTCACCGCAAAGCCGTAGGCCGCTGCCAGGTTGTCCGAATTGCGGAACAGCAGCACCAGCACCAGCACCGCGCACAGCAGCAGCGCATTGACCTGCGGCAGGTAGATCTGGCCCTTCTCGATTGCCGACGTATGCAGAATCTGCATGCGCGGCCAGAAGCCCAGTTGCACCGCCTGGCGCGTCACCGAATACGCGCCCGAAATCACCGCCTGCGACGCCACGATCGTCGCCACCGTCGCCAGCGCCACCAAGGGCGCCAGGCCCCATTCCGGCGCCATCATGAAGAACGGATTGCGGATGGCGCTCGGGTCGCGAAGCAACAGCGCCCCCTGGCCGAAATAACACAGCGTCAGCGCCGGCAGCACCATGCTGAACCAGGCGCTGCGGATCGCCGGACGGCCGAAGTGGCCCATGTCCGCATACAGCGCCTCGGCGCCGGTCAGCGCCAGCACCACCGCGCCCAGCAGCACGAAGCTGATCCACGGAAACTCGACAATGAAGCGCAGCCCCCACATCGGGTTCAGCGCCGCCAGCACCTCCGGCGTCTGCCAGATCTGCCAGCCGCCCAGGGCCGCCAGCGTGCCGAACCACAGCAGCATCACCGGCCCGAACAGCTTGCCCATCGCCCCCGTGCCATGCGACTGGATCGCGAACAGCGCCACCAGCACCACCAGCGCCAGCGGCACCACCCACGCATCCAGCGTGTGCGACACGATGCTGATCCCCTCCAGCGCCGACAGCACCGAAATCGCAGGGGTGATCATGCTGTCGCCATAGAACAGCGCGGCGCCGAAAATGCCCAGCACGATCAGCACCCAGCGCAGCTTGCCATCGCGATTGCGCACCGCCAGTTCCAGCAGCGCCAGCGTGCCGCCTTCGCCGCGGT
>NZ_AYMF01000080.1:0-5811 GCF_000633435.1 Achromobacter sp. DH1f
GGGTCCGCTTGCCGGGCGGACCCGCCGCACGCCGCTTTAGAACGGAATGGCCAGCTTGACGTAGAGCTGCTGGCCTTCCGGCCGGTTCTTGACCTGGAATTCCTGCTGCCATTTGGCGGTGAACAGCCAGCCCCGGTCGTTCATGTAGCGCACCGACGGGCCGACGCCAAAGGCGCGGGCTCGGCCGGCGGCGCTGTTGGGGCCGTTGTCGTCGGTGACCTGCTGGAAGGCATGGCCGCCCACGCCCAGCACCCAGCCCTTGCCCACGCCCCAACCCACCGCGTAATCGGCGTGGATGGCCTGGCCCGAACGCGTGTCCGTGGCGGAATTGCGGAAGTTGAAGTCGTACATCAGCTTCAGGTCGGCATTGAAACCATCCGGACTGATGCGGCTGAGCGCGAACACCGGCTGCGCGGTCCAGTAGTTCTTGCCCAGGCTGGACGGATCGTTGCGGCTGTATTCGCCGGTGGGCGCGTACATGTCCAGCCCGACCACGTAATGCAACGATTCGGACAGGTGATAACCCAGCGCCACGCCCAGCGTCATGTCGCCCAGGCCCGTGCTGCGATAGCGCTGGCCGCCCGCCTTGAAGGTCACGTCCAGCAGCGGCGCGATGGCATGGAAAGCCAGCTGGCCGCCCAGCACCTGCTGCGGCGTCACCCAGATCAGGCGCGGGGCCAGCACGTTGACGTCGACCTTGAAGTCCGGCACCGGCAGGCGCTCGCCGTCGTTGCCGCGCAGCTTGTCGTAGCGGGCGCCGCCGCCGTAGATCAGCATGTGCACGCCGGGCGGCGGCAGCGCGCCCGACATGAAGTTCTCCAGGCCGTCCGGATAGATGCCCAAGCCGCCGCCTTCCGTGGCGTGCGCCGCGGTGCTTGCCAGCGCCAATGCCGCGGCGCAAGCCAGCCGGCGTTTCAGGTGTCTCTTCATGTTCCGCTCCTGCCCCCGCGGGGCGCGAGATGTTGCGCGACGAGATAGCCGGAACCGCCGCCCAGTCCGGGGCCCGGATGGGTGGCGGCGCCGATGTGGAAAAGATTGCGCAGCGGCGTGCGATGGCCGCGCGCGCCGTGGCCGCCGGCAAAGGGCCGCAGCCAGAAGAACTGGTCGGGCGAGCACACGCCCGCGTACGGATCGCCGCCCACCAGGTTGCAATTGAGCGATTCCAGGTCGGCCGGGCTATAGCTGCGGCGCCCGACGATGCGCGACGCCAGGCCCGGCATGACCGCTTCCAGGCGCGCCTGTACGCGGTCGGCCATGGCTTCGCGCAGCGCCTCGGTCCAGCGGCCATCGGCGGGCGGCGCGATCAGGCCGGCGGCATCGCCCTTGATGCGCACCGGCAGTTCCTGCATCTGCACCCACAGGATCCAGCCGCCGTCCGGCGCACGCGACGGGTCCACCGCCGTGGGCTGGCCGATGGCCAGCGTGGGCCGCGCGGGCAACAGGCCGTTGTTGGCCTCGGTGACCGACGCACAGACCTGTTCCATGCTGTCGGTCAGGTGCACCAGCGGCACGTGGCGCAGTTCCGGCGTCAGCCAATCGGGCGGCGCGTTCAACGCGAAATGGATCTGCATGCCGCCGCGGCCATGGCGATAGCCGGCGGCGCGCTGGCGCACGGGTTCGGGTGCGTCCGGCAACAATGTGCCGTAGAGCTGGCCGGGCACGACGTTGCACACCACCGCCTCGGTCGCGCGGAACTCGCGGCCCCCTGCCCGCACGCCCACCGCGCGGCGACGCCGGCCTTCGCCCTGGGTCAGCACGCGTTCGACCGTGGTATGGGTCAGCAGCCGGCCGCCGTGCTGTTCGATCACCTTGGCCAGCGCATCCACCACGCCTTGGCTGCCGCCCTTGACCACCGGCATGCCGCCGGCCACCACCGCGGCAAAGGTCAGCTTGCCGATCAGCGCCGAGCAGGCATCGTCCGGGCCCAGGCCGGTGTGCAGCACCCAGGGCGCGATCAGGGCGCGCGCGCCATCGGACTGCAGCTCACGCTCGGACCAGCGGCGAAAACTCTCCAGGGAATCGGCGGCAAAGCCCAGCAGCCCGTCCAGGCCGCGCCGGCGCCATTCCTTGAACAGCAGCTTGAGCATGCCGGCCCCGTAGGGGTTCTGGCCCAGCAAGCCGAAGGTCAGCGCCGCGTCTTGCCCGAACAGGCGCTGCGCCATGGCGCCAAAGGCCTGGCCGTCGCCTGGCGCCCAGGCGTCCAGCCGGCGCACGCTGTCTTCGATGTCCTGCTTCAGGGCCACGCCGCTGCCGTCCGGCCGCACCAGGCCGGTGGTGTAGCCGCACTGGGCGAATTCCAGGCCGGCAGCCTGCAAGGCGGGTTTGAGCGCCGCATAGGCCGGGCTGCCGACGAACAGCGGATACCAGCTGGACAGCACGTCGTGGCGATAGCCGGGGAACAGTTCCTCGGTACGGATGCAGCCGCCCAGGCGGTCGTTGCGTTCCAGCACCAGCACCGATTTGCCGCGCTGCGCCAGCAAGGCGGCGCACACCAGCGAATTCATGCCGCTGCCCACCACGATGATCTGGGGGTCGGCCGTTGAAGGTTGGGTCATGGGGGAATCAGTTCGGTTGCGTCAGGGTCGGGGCGTCGTTGGGGCGGCGCGTCAATTCGGTTGCAGCAATTCGGTGAACCGGCCCGCGTGGAACACCAGCGGCGTGGCGGCCACGCTGGCCACGCGCAGCACCCGGCCGAACAGCAGCAGGTGGTCGCCCGCCGGGCTTTGCTGGTCGTTGGCGCAGACCAGCGTGGCCACCGCGCCGACAATGGCGGGCACGCCCTCGGGCACTTCATGCAGCGCGGTGCCGTCGAACTTGTCCGGCACCGCCGGGTCGGCAAAGCGCCGCGCCAGCGCTTCCTGGCCGCAGGCCAGCACGCTGATGGTGAAATGGCGGCAATCACGAAACGCCGCCAGGTTGGGCGAGCGGTTCACCAGGCTCCACAGCACCAGCGGCGGGTCCAGCGACAGCGACGCGAACGAATTGATGGTCAGCCCGACGTTGCGGCCGTCCGGACAACGCGTGGCCACGATGGCCACGCCGGTCGGGTAACTGCCCAGCACGCCGCGCAGGACCTTGGGGTGCAGGTCGGTGCTGCCCCAGTCCAGGGCCGCCATCACGCCGCCGCCCGCGGCGACTTGGCGGCGATGAAGGCCTCGCACGCCGCCGGATCGCTCCACCACGGAAAGAAACTGGGCGGATGGTTAAAGCCATTGGCCACGGCGTGGGCCAGGTCGGGCGCATCCCCGGCGGCCTGCAGCAACTGCAAGAGGTGCGGCGGCGGGGGCAGCAGCATCGAGTTGGTCCAGTCGACCACCGCGCTGGCGTAGTCCCAGAAGCGCTCGAAGGTCTGCTGCATCCACTGCGCCGTGAATTCACCGTCGCCGTGCGCCAGGATCGCGTCCAGGTAGACGGCGCAGGCCTTGGTGGCATTGTTCGAGCCCTGGCCGGTGATCGGGTCGTTGGTGACCACGGCATCGCCCAGGCCGAACACCAGCCGGCCCGAGGGCAGCGTCATCACTGGCTTGCGCACGGTGGGCGCGAAGCTGCCGGCCAGGATGCCGTTGGCGTCGGTCAGTTCCACCGACCCGCAGCGCTCGGCCTCCCACGGCAGGAAGGTGTGCAGAATGTTCAGGCTTTGCAGCAGGTGTTCCTGCGGGGTCTTGAGGTCGCGCCAGCAATCCATGGGGCCGCCGGGCACGCCTTCGAACACCATGATTTCGCAGGGGCCGCCGGTGGTCAGCGCGGGAAACACGAAATATTCGCCCACGCCGGGAATCAGGTTGAAGGCCACGCGCGAGAATTCTGGCGCCGGCTTCATGCCGAACACATAGGTCAGCGCCAGGGCGCGCTGCGGCTTGTCAAAGCGCGAGCGGGCAACATCGCGCTCGAACAGCTTGACGACATCGCCCTTGCCGGCGGCCAGCAGCACCAGGTCGTGCGAGGCGGCCAGGATTTCCAGCTCGGCCACGCCGCCGTCCTGGATCAGCAGGCGGCCGCCGCGGGCCGCAAACAATTCCATCCAGGCGGGCATCTTGATGCGCTGGTCCACCGCCTGCGCGGGCCGGTCCAGGCGCGCGGCCCAGTCGATCAGCTTGTGGCCGGGGCGTTCGGGGTGCGGCACGGCCAGGCCGATGCCTTCCACGGGCGGGCACTGGGCCTCCCACTGGTTCAGGCCCAGGTCACGCTCGACCTGCAGCGAGGCATCGAACATGCATTGGCTGGACATGACCTTGCCCTGGCGGATGTTGTCCGGTTCGCGGTTGGTGACCACGGTGACCTCGTAGCCTTTGTCCAGCAGGCCCAGGGCCAGGGGCAGACCGGCCTGCCCTCCTCCGACGATGGCGATTCGACGCATGGGGTGTTCTCCTGTTTGGGTGCGGGTCCGCCGCGGTGGCGGACCGTTGCATGGGGTCGGGTGCGCCCGGCTTGGCCTGGCGCGGGATGAGGGTGGATCGCGCCTTATTCGGCCAGGCGCGGGATGGCGGGACGGGCCTGTTCGGGGCCCATGGCGGAATAGCCGCCGTCGGCGGCGTAGTCGGCGCCGGTGACGACGCTGGCGTGTTCGGACAGTAGAAAGGCCACGACCTCGGCGACTTCGGCGGGGTCGCCGACGCGGCCCAGCAGGTGATAGTCGGCGGCCACGCGATCGGTCTTGGCGCGGTCGCCACCGGTGATTTCGTCCATGACGCGAGACCAGGTCCAGCCGGGCGAGACGGAGTTCACGCGGATGCGGTCGGCGGCGTAGTCCATGGCGAGGCTGCGGGTGACTTGCAGCATGGCGGCCTTGGACACGGGATAGAGCCAGCGGCCGGTCTGGGCAACGCGCGACGAGATGCTGGTGAAGTTGACGATGGCGCCGCCGCCTGCGGCCACAAGGTGCGGGTGAACGGCGCGCGCGGCCATGACGGCGCTGACGACGTTGATGTCCAGGGCGCGCAGCCAGTCGGCGCGGCCGGACGCGGCGCCGTCATCCAGGTAGGTGGCGGCCAGGTTGACGAGGAAGTCGATGCGGCCGAAGTGGGCGGCGGCATCGGCAACGCCGCGGGCAAGCTGGGCGTCGTCGGTGATGTCGACGGGCCAGAAGCGGATGCCGTCGGGGTCGGTGGCGGCCAGGCGTTCGCCGCCGGCGGTGTCGATGTCGAAGACGGCGACGCGTACACCGTAGGCGCGCAAGGCGGCAACGACGCCGGCGCCGATGAGCGTGGCGCCACCGGTGACGATGGCGGTTTTGTGAGCCAGACCTTTCATGGGAAGACCTCGTGTAGGGCGGGATGACGAGGCGGATGGTGGCTGGGTTGTGGCTAGGGGCGTTATCCGGATTTGGCGTTGGGTATCCGGGGGGTGCGGGGGAATGGGGGGAGTTGAGGTTTTTGAGGGGGGATTGTCCGGGGGGTGCGGTGGGTATCCGGATTTGGCTGGGGTTGTGGGGGGAGTTGCAGATTCGTAGTACTACTTTTGTGCGGTTTTAAAACCTCTTAGGTGATTTATTGAATTATGTGTTGGTGAGATGTGGCTTGCGGAGACGGGGCTTGCGGAGATGTGGGCTTCGTGGGCCGCCCCTCGGGCAGCCGTCCCTGGCAGCGAGCGCCCACGATTGCGGTCCGGAGCCTTCGCTCCGGACTGCCCCGTCGTCATCTTCGTTGTCGCCTTCGGCGCCTGCCTTCAGATTCCCTCGGGCGCATCGAGGTTGCTCGCTGCCAGGGACGGCTGCCCGAGGGGCTACGTCGTGCCAGGGGGTTGCGGTGCTGGACCTGTGGTCAGGGAATGGGATTTGCGGGGTCGCCGAATCGCGGCCGCGCGGGCGGCCAC
>NZ_AYMF01000081.1:0-1873 GCF_000633435.1 Achromobacter sp. DH1f
GAAGTCGCCGTAGTCCTTGGCCGTGGGCGTCTCGCCCCCGCCCAGCGACAGGCCCATGGTGCGCAGGAATTCGCGCAGCGATTGCAGGCGCTCGGGCGTCGGGCCTTCGTGAATGCGGTACAGGCCGGGATGCTTGCTGCGCGTCATGAAGTCGGCCGCGCAAGTGTTGGCGGCCAGCATGCATTCTTCGATCAGCTTGTGGGCATCGTTGCGCACCGACGGCACGATCTGTTCGATGCGGCCCAGTTCGTTGCAGACGATCTTGGTCTCGACCGTATCGAAGTCGATGGCGCCGCGCTTCTTGCGGCTCTGCGACAGCAGGTGGTAGAGCTCGTACAGGCTCTGCACCTGCGGCATGACGGCGCGCATGGCATGGGCGGCCGGGCCGCCGGGCTGCTGCAGGGCCGCCCAGATATTGGTATAGGTGGTGCGGGCATGCGAGTGCATGACCGCGTTATAGAACTGGTACGCGGTGACCGTGCCGGCCTTGGCGCCGGTCGCCGGAATCACCATGTCGCACACCAGCACCAGGCGGTCGACATCCGGGTTCAGCGAACACAGGCCGTTGGACAGCGATTCAGGCAGCATCGGAATGACGCGGCGCGGGAAGTACACGCTGGTGCCGCGCTCGATCGCATCGTCGTCCAGCGCGTCGCCGGGACGCACGTAGTTGCTGACGTCGGCAATGGCCACCAGCAGGCGCCAACCCGGGCGCTTGCGCTGGCCAGTGCCCAGTTCGACGGCCTCGCAGTAGACCGCGTCATCGAAGTCGCGCGCGTCTTCGCCGTCGATCGTGATGAGCGGCACGTCGCGCAGGTCGACCCGGTCTTTCAGGTCACTCTTGCGGACCACGTCGGGCAGGCGGGCGGCCTGCTTGCGCGCGGCTTCCGAGAATTCCACGGGCACGTCGAACTTGCGCACCGCGATCTCGATTTCCATGCCGGGATCGTCGATTTCGCCCAGCACCTCGGCCACGCGGCCCAGCGGCTGCGTGTGGCGGGTGGGCTGCGCCATGATCTCGACCGCCACCACCTGCCCATGCTGGGCGCCATTGGTGTCGCTGGGCGGGATCAGGATGTCGTGCTTGATGCGCTGGTCTTCAGGCACCACGATGGACAGGCCGTGCTCATGCAGGAAACGCCCCACCAATTTGTTGGTGCGGCGTTCGATGACTTCGACGATGGTGCCTTCCGGCTTGCCGCGGTATTCGCCTGACGGCTTGACCAGCACGCGGTCGCCATGCAGCACCTTGAGCATTTCGCGCGGCGACAGGAACAGGTCCGGCCCGCCGTCGTCGCGCAACAGGAAACCGAAACCGTCGCGGTGACCCAGCACCTTGCCGGCGACGAAATCCAGTTTGGTCGCCAGCAGCAGGACGCCCTTGCGGTTGGGCATCAACTGGCCGTCGCGTTCCATGGCGCCCAGGCGGCGTTCGAAACCCACCAGCGTCGCGGGACGCTCGACGCCCATGCGTTCGGCCAGCTCCACGGGAGACAACGGCGCCCCCGCAGATCGCAACGCTTTCAGGATGGCTTCACGGGACGGGACATCGGGGTCGAAGTCAGGCGGCGCTTCCGGCAACGGAGTGGATCTGTTGTTGTTCGATTCGTTATTCGATCGTTTTGCCAAAGCTAAATTTTCCGTATATAATGCGCAGCTTCTGTGGTTCGCCCAAGGCTGAACACTGAAGCAGAAGTGGTCGAGACGGATTGTAGATTGATTTTTTAACTACATACTGTTTTGTGATTCTGACTGCACCGGCAGCATAGGTAATGTGAGCAGCAATGCAAACAGCAAAACCCATGCAACTGAGCGGCAGCGTATCACAAAGTCTTTACCGAAATCTCTCAGTGCCCAGGTGGCGGAATTGGTA
>NZ_AYMF01000082.1:0-816 GCF_000633435.1 Achromobacter sp. DH1f
CGCAACAGCTTGTCGATGGAAAAGCCTTCGGGCAGGAACAGCGGCAGCATCACCGACGACATGAACAGCAGGCTGATCAGCGGCACGCCGCGGATGAGCTCGATGTACACGACGCACAGCGCCTTGATGGCGGGCATCTTCGAGCGCCGGCCCAGGGCCAGCAGCACGCCGATCGGGAAGGCGAAGGCGATGCCGAACGTGGACAGGATCAGCGTGAGCGGCAGGCCGCCCCAGCGTGCGTTTTCCACGTAGGTCAGGCCGAACACGCCGCCCCACATCAAGAGGGCCACGGCGGTCAGGCCGACGGTCCAGATGACAGCGAGCTTGCCGTTCCAGAAGCGGCGGATGCCGCTGCAGACGATGACCGCGATCAGGATCAGGGTCGCGATCAGCGGACGCCATTGCTCGTCGTACGGATACGTGCCGAACAGGATCAGGCGGTGCTTCTCGATGATGAAGGCCCAGCAGGCGCCGCCGACGGATGCGCGGCATTCCTGCGCGTTGGCGGCGGTGTAGTTGGCTTTAATGAAAGCCCATTCCACCAGCGCCGGCACCGACATCAACAGGAACCAGGCCACCAGTACGGTGATCAGGATGTTCAGCGGCGAGGAAAACAGGCGCTCGCGCACCCAGGCCCAGACGCCGACGTGGGTCTTGGGCGGCGGCAGCCCTTCGGTGGGGATATGCGTAGTGCTGCTCATATCAACGCTCCACCAGCGCGATGCGCTTGTTGTACCAGTTCATGAATATCGAGATCGACAGGCTGACCGTCAGGTAGGCGCCCATGATGATGAGAATGCCCTCGATGGCCTGGCC
>NZ_AYMF01000083.1:0-336 GCF_000633435.1 Achromobacter sp. DH1f
GCGGCGACACATCGAACCAGCAGGCCAGGTCGTCGGCCCGCAACAGGAAATCTTGGTCATGCGGCATGGGCGACGCCTCCTTGGTGCAGCCAGCAGGCGCTGACCGTGGCGCCCGACGGCGAGGCCGCCAGCGCCGGACGGGCCTGGCCGCAGCGCGGCCCGGCCATGGCGCAGCGCGGGTGGAACGCGCAGCCGTCCGGCATCGCGTGCAGCCGCGGCATCGCGCCGTCGATCTGGTTCAGGCGGGCCGCGCGGTGGCGCAGGCCCGGAATCGCATTCATCAGGCCCTGGGTGTACGGATGGCCCGGGCGCCGCAGCACCTCGAGCACCGGGCCG
>NZ_AYMF01000084.1:0-1007 GCF_000633435.1 Achromobacter sp. DH1f
CGGCGGTTCCAGCAGGCCGATCACCGCCATGCCGGTCAGCGACTTGCCCGCGCCGGACTCGCCCACCATGCCCAGGATCTCGCCCGGCGCAATGTCGAACGTGATGTCGCGCGTGGCCACCAGGGTGCCGTGGCGCGTGGGGAATTCCACCGACAGGCCGCGCACCGACAGCGTCGGGGCGGCGGGACTGGAAACGGTCGTCATGACGGGCTCCTTGGGGGCCGCGGGTAGCTGGATGAAAAAATCTCGCCGACCGGCGGATGGCCCCAGGTGCGGTCGGGGTAGCGCGCCACCAGGCCGTCGAACTGCGCCTGGGCCTGCGCTTGCGCCTGGGCGGCATCAAAGCCGGGAATCTGGCCATCGACCATCACGAAACGGCCGTCGATGACGACCTGCGACACGTCGCGGCCGCTGCCGCCCACCATCAGCGTCTGGATCGGGTCGATCAACTGGCCGTTGCGGTCGTGGGAAAAGTCGAACACCACGATGTCCGCCTTGGCGCCCGGCGCCAGGCGGCCCAGGTCGGGGCGACCCAGGGCGTCCGCCCCGCCGACCGTGGCGGCGTCGTAATAGTCTTCCGAGCGCACCGCCTCGGTGGACTGGTCGGTGACCCGGCACAGCATCATGCCCACCTGCAGGTTCAGCACCATGTCCGGCGGCCAGGTATCGGTGCCCATGCCGATGTTGATGCCCTGCTTGCGGTAGCGGGCGAACGATTCCAGCGTGGCGCCGTGGCGCGCCGACACCAGCGGGCAATGCACGATGCTGGCGCCCGCGTCGCGGATGATGTCCAGGTCGCGCCCCGGCCGGTCGATATGGCGCGAGCCGGATACATAAGTGCCGTGCGGCAGCAAGGCCCGTTCGGACAGGAAACCCAGGCTTTGCAGCCATTCGGGCGGGCTCATGCCGTGCTGTTCCAGGACTAGGTCGTACTCCAGCCGCGACTGGCAGCAATGCAGGCGGATCGGAATATCGCGCTCGCGCGCGGCGGCCGCCGATGCGCGCAG
>NZ_AYMF01000085.1:0-712 GCF_000633435.1 Achromobacter sp. DH1f
TGGCCGCGGCGGGCGGCGCGCCCGCGGTCAAGGCACCGGCAGCCGATGCTGCGGCAGCCGGTGCTGCGGCAGCCGACAAACCCTCTACCCAGAACGAGTAAGTCCATGGACAACGCGGTGACTTTTTCCCATCGGGGCGCGGGCGGCAAGAAGGCCGCGGTGCTGGTGCTGGCCCTGGCGGCCTGCGGGCTGGCGGCGTGGCTGCTGCTGCGCGGGCGCGGCGAGACGGCGCCGGTCGCGGCGCCGGCAGTGCCGGTGGCCACGGTGCTGGCGCAGCAGCAGGACGTGGCCCGCTACCTGACCGGCGTGGGCACGGTGACGTCGGCGGCCAGCGTGACGGTCAAGGCGCGCATCGACGGCCAGCTGGACAGCGTGGGCTTTGTCGAAGGGCAGGACGTGAAGGCCGGCCAGGTGCTGGCCAACATCGATCCGCGTGCGCTGCAGGCCCAATTGGCCCAGGCCCAGGCGCAGCGCGCCAAGGACCAGGCCACGCTGGTGAACGCGCGGCTGGACCTGCAACGCTATACCCGGCTGCAACGCGAGGACGCCGCGACCCAGCAGACGCTGGACACGCAGCGCGCCCTGGTGGCGCAACTGGAGGCGGCCACGCAGACGGACGACGCGTTGATCAGCTATGCCCGCGTGCAGCTGGACTACACCCGCATCGTGGCGCCGATCTCGGGCCGGGTGGGCGCGCGGCTGGTGGACCCGG
>NZ_AYMF01000086.1:0-692 GCF_000633435.1 Achromobacter sp. DH1f
GCGCGCGGCTGGTGGACCCGGGCAATATCGTGCACGCCGCGGACGCCAATGGCCTGGTGGTGATCAACCAGATCGACCCGATCACCGTGCTGTTTTCCCTGCCGGAAGAGGCGGTGCCGGGCATCACCGCGGCCATGGACAAGGGCCAGGCCCTGACCGTGGTGGCTTATGCCCGCGGCAGCAACGAACCGCTGGAACAAGGCCAGCTGGTGCTGCTGAACAACCAGATCGACACCACCACCGGCACGGTGCAATTGAAGGGCCGCTTCGACAATCCGCGGCATCGCCTGTGGCCGGGCCAGTACGTGAACGCGCGGCTGGTGCTGGATGAGCACGAAAGCGCCGTGACGCTGCCGGTGGCGGCGGTTCAGCGCAGCCAGACGGGCACTTTCGTGTACACGGTGGACGGCGCGGGCGTGGCTCAGGCGCAGCCGGTCAAGGTGGAACGCATGCAGGACGGCCTGGCGGTGATCCAGGAAGGCGTGAAGGCCGGCCAGCGCGTGGTGGTGGACGGCCAGTACAAGCTCAAGCCGGGCAGCAAGGTGCGTGAACTGGCGCCGGCGGCGGGAGGTGGCCAGTGAGCATTTCAGCGAACTTCATCAAACGGCCGATCGGCACGTCGCTGCTGGCGCTGGCGATCCTGCTGGTGGGTATCGCGGCCTGGCCGCTGTTGCCGGTGGCGCCGCTGCCGC
>NZ_AYMF01000087.1:0-324 GCF_000633435.1 Achromobacter sp. DH1f
TTCATCAAGCTGGACACCAACAAGACCGCGTACCTGTCGATCAGCCACCAGGGGCAGTTCCCCGCGGTGACGATCTCGTTCAACCTGGCGCCGGGCGCCTCGCTGGGCGATGCGGTGCAGGCGATCCAGCAGGCGCAGGCCCAGATGGGCGTGCCGGCCAGCCTGACGGGGGCGTTCCAGGGCACGGCCAAGGCCTTCGGCGATTCGCTGTCGAGCCAGCCTTACCTGATCGCTGCCGCGCTGATCGCCGTGTATATCGTGCTGGGGCTGCTGTATGAAAGCTACATCCACCCGCTGACCATTCTGTCGACCCTGCCGTCGGCC
>NZ_AYMF01000088.1:0-205 GCF_000633435.1 Achromobacter sp. DH1f
CCGCTGGCGCATGCCGCCGGAGAACTGATGCGGGTAGTGGTCGATGCGGCGGTCGGCGGCCGGAATGCCCACCGCCACCAGCAGTTCCAGCGCCCGCTGGCGGGCCGCCGCGGGCGACCCCTTGTCGTGGTGGCGGATGGTTTCGACCAGTTGGTCGCCCACCGTGAACAGCGGGTGCAGGCTCGTCAGCGGGTCCTGGAAGATC
>NZ_AYMF01000089.1:0-5330 GCF_000633435.1 Achromobacter sp. DH1f
CTGCGCCAGAGCATCGACTACGACGCCAACGGCAACCGCAAGCGGGTGCAGACCCAGTACACCGACGCGTCCGACACCTGGCGCAACCGGGAATACTGGTACGGCTACGACGCCATGAACCGTCAGACCACGGTCGAAGCGGTCAACGCCAACCTGGATATCAACGCGGCCCAGGGCCACAAGCTGACCTACGACGCCAACGGCAACCGCCTGTCCGACACGTATTGGGACAAGGTCATCTACGCCGACGGCGGCACGGCAGCGGGCTTCACCACGGAAAGGTACACCTACGACGCCATCAACCGCCTGACCACGCTGCGGCGCGACGGGCTGCTGCTGGATGCGCGCTACTACGACGGCGCCGACCGCGTGGTGCTCAGCGGCATCGACGGCTCATTGGGCAAGGCGTTCTTTGATCGGTCGGGGCTGGCGGGCGAACAGCGCCGCAACGTCTACGACGGCGCCGGACGGTTGTATTCCGCGCGGGTCATGAAGATGACCGATGCGGGGCTGTCTGGCGGCTATGCGACGACCTATTCGGGTTACGACCAGGCGGGCAACGTCACGCAGTACAGCATGGCGGTGTACGACGGCTCGCCGTACACCAACACATACACCTACACCCACGACCGCTTCGAGGGCTACCGCGAGAAGACGCTGTCCGGCACCAGCACCGCGCTGGACCCGGGCCAGACGACCTACCAGTACGACGTCAACGGTAATTTGATTGGCGTGGTCGACACCAAGGACGCCAGCAAGAACCAGACCCTGGTCAACGACGCCAGCGGCAAGATTTTGCAGCGGGTGCAGAACGGCCAGACGATCCGGTCGCTGGTGGTCAACGGCGAACTGCTGGGCACGACCGGCCCGGCCGCAGGCGCGGATGACTTCTCACCGAGTTTCCGGCCGATTGACGGGGGCAACCCGTCGGCCAGCCCGGGGTCCTATCGGATTCAGGCGGGCGATACGCTGCAAAGCATTGCGCAGCAGGCCTATGGAGATAGCCGGTTGTGGTACCTGGTGGCCGAAGCCAATGGCCTGGCCAGCGACCGCGATCTGCGGGTCGGGGCCACGGTCACGATTCCGAATCGGGTGTCGGGTAACCACAACGACTACAAGTCGTTCAAGCCGTATGACCCGGGTAAGTTGATTGGCGATACGCAGCCGACGATGCCGGTGCCGAAACCGGATAGCGGTGGCGGTGGCGGGTGCGGCGGGATCGGGCAGATCTTTGTCGCGGTCGTTGCTGTGGTGGCGACGGTCTTTACGGCCGGGGCGCTCGCGCCCGTTGCTGGAGGTGTCCTCGGCACTATGGCTGCATGGGGAGCCGGAGCCATGGTTGGTAGCGTCATCAGCCAAGGTGTTGGCATGGCGATCGGTGTGCAAGACAAGTTCAGCTGGAAGGCCGTGGGGGTAGCAGGCATATCGGGCGCGGTGACAGCGGGTGTAGGAGCTGCTCTTGGCCCGGTGGCGGGCGGCGCAACGGCCGGCGTAGGAACTGCGGGTGCCAGTACGGCCGGCGCGACGGGCTTCAGTATGACAACGGCGCTTCAGGTCGCAGGCCGAGCGGTCATCAGCTCGACGATCTCGCAAGGGATAGCGGTTGCGACAGGCCTGCAATCGAAGTTCAGTTGGAGCAATGTGGCGCTTGCTGGCGTAGGCGCCGGCGTGGGCTCCGCGGTAGGCCAGACCGTTTTCCAGGACTGGGAAGGAATGAGTGGCCGAGTCGCACGGGGCTTTGCTAGTGGCGCAGCCGCTGGCATTACGACAAACGTTCTCTCGGGCGGCAAGGCGAACTACTTGCAAGTTGCCGTTGATGCGTTTGGGAATGCGTTGGGGAACTCGGTCGGCGACGCAGCGGTGCGAGCGTTGAATGATGGACCGCCACCTGCTGGGAAAGCCATTGGCACTACTGACGGGTTTAGGGTCGCCGAGACAGGGAAGGACTGGGTTAGCGGTTACACCGGCGGCGACGATTTTGCGGCTGATGTACGTTTGCGTCGTGAAATGCTGGCAGCAGGAGTTGCGCCGGATAACGTGGGGATGATTTCAGATGGTGTGGCAACGATGGATTGGAATACCATCGATCCTCGCAGTGCGTTGTCTAGCGTTCAGAAGATCGCTTCACTTCGCTATCCTCGTGATACGGCGAGTGGCGTTCGCGATCAACTGGATGGCTCAATGCGTGATTTGGCAGATCCGAGATTCGCCAATATGCTGCGTAACGAGTACATCTTGACTCGTGACCAGGCCGCCAGCGTAGTATCGGTCGAGCAGCAGTACTCAAAAGTGAGGTGGGGAAGCGAAGACTATCGTCGTGATGTGACTGCTTTCTCCAAAGGGCTGGGAGCATTGGATGACGATATTGTGCGACTGCATGCGTTGACTAATATCGCTCAGACAACAAACCCAGGCTATCAGATAGATGGCCAAGTCAGCATCGGAAAAATGCCGGTGTTGTGGGCGCGAGATCTGAATCTTCTGGGGTTTCCGAGTAAAGTCTGGGGCGGCTGGAACGCGTTGCTTAATCAGGGGCCCGAAGCGATCGGTGCTGATGGCACGAAGTATTTTGTGAATCGAAATTCACATCAATATATGAGGGAAGAAGAGATAGGCCTGGATATTGCAATGACGGGCATGATGCCTACGCCGTCGACGAGAGGGGCGGCTGTGATGCGGTCGGGTCTCTCATTTGGTGCAGGCGTTGCAGAGAAATATGCGGCGAATCTGGCTGGGGTAGAGCTGAAGAGTCTGGCATTTAATGGTAAGAATGAGGTTGTTTCCATATTATCCAGAGAAACTGGTGAAATGATTGCGCAGGAAATGTTGCCAGCAAAAGGGGGGAGGGTTTCTGACAGCATATATCAAACAATGAAAGGTAATGTTGTGACACATAATCATTATACGAATGGTCCGCTTGGTATGAATGATATGAGGACGGCCATTCGGTCGGGATCTGTCGAGTTTCGAGCGGTGACGGAAGGAAAGGGTACAAACGTGTTGGATCTTAGCAAGTTGCCGACCGATTCTGTTACTAGAAATGGGCCTTATAACGTTTTGGAAGAGATTCGTGCTGCTGAGCAGGCTGCGTTTACGTCTGCTCATCCGAACTATGCATCATATTCAAGAAGTATGAAGGAAGCTCTGTCTATTGATGTTTTGACTAATATTGGTACTAAGTTGGCTGAAAAATTTCCGGGACAAATTCGATATTATAATGTTCCTAATTGATTTTTAATGTTGAGGCTGTGATGAGTCAAGAACAATCTCTGCTTTTGTTTAATCAGCTTATTGAAAAAGTCCAGTTGGTTGCGCCCGAAGGTTTTTGGGAGATATTGCAAGGAAATCCAAAGTGGGAAGTAAGGGACCGACTTTATGATGAATATGTAAATTTATTGCTCAAAGAATTGGCGGTGGAAGATGGGGTGGATGATAGAGATAAGTGGGCCGCGGTTACCAGTCATGCTAAGCAAGGGATACTGTTGGGATTTGATTGGGATGGGGCTATAACAGCAATTATTGAATACTTGTGGGATAGGGAGCATGGGACGTTGGGAAATAAAGTTTAAATTAGTCAAATTTTAATTGATTATTAATAAATTAACGTGTCAGGCTGCGTTTGATTCGACAGAAATTGGGAAGCCCCGATCACGTAGCGTGGTGCCGGGGCTTTTGTTTTTTTCTTGTGGGGAACGGGTGGATTAAGCTGGTCAGTGCCCGCTTGGTATAAATCATAGCCCGGTGTCAGCAAGGTGATGGTCGGCCGGTTTTTTCGGCTGTTGGGTTTCTAGGCTGGCTTTATTCGTTTCTGGTCCTGGGCTATTGCTGGCCAGACACTGAGTTTGACGCCTATGTGCTTGCAATAGACGTTGGAAATATCGCACGTTCACATCGGCCAGTGGCGGCGATGCGAATAAGTCTCCAGGGTCCATTTTCTCGCTTGACTCAGGCCTGGCTATGACTGCAGAACTTGCGCTTTTGAATTGCATCAAAGCCTGATTCGCAGTGAGACAAGAATGTCCCGGCATGGGACAACCCTTTGGGGCCTGATACACCGTATACTTGCCCTTCGATCGCACCAACGATCGACCGGATTGACAGCCGGAGTTAACAGGAGCGGACAGCCGCCGCAATAGCGGCATTTTTATGTCCGTATGCCGATGCACGTCTCCACTATGGGCGGGCCTTGGCTGGGGCACGCTCGCGTGCGCCGGTTGCTCCTGTTACCGGTCTGTCAACCCGGCCTTGTGCCTGCCCACCCCGATTGACAGCGGGGCGCGGGTCTTATGACCAACAGGAGATTGCAATGAATGACCACACTTACACACTTGACCGCTGGGCTACGCCGGATGATCCGGAGCATGGCGTCGTTCGCTTTGCCGATCTTCGGCAAATAGAGCGAGCTTGCCAGGGGATCTGGGCGATTGCTCGGATTGTGGGCAATAGTGCGAATGAAGTTGAGGCTGTTGACATCCAACCGTTAAGTGCTTGGATTGTTTCCAACTTGCTGGGTGGCGTGGAGAGCCTCTGTGATCACGTGGCAGATCTTGTAGCGGCCGCGATAGATGATCCCGGGCACGATTTTTCCTCGATTGGGGCCTCGAAAGAGGGACTCTGAATTGTGCCGGGTAGATTAGAGCATTCTTGAGATATTGGATTGTTTTAACAGTCCGAGCCGAATCTAACCCGGCACTGAACCCTCATCCCCCCTGATCCTGACGTCCAACGCGGCCGTCACCAGCTACGTCATGAGCAATGGCACGACGCTGGCGGTCACCGGCACCAAGACCGTCACCGAGAGCGTGCGCTATGACGAACTGGGCAACAAGCTCAGCTCGACCAACGGCGCGGGCGACACCGTGTACTTCCGCTACGACCTGCGCGGCAACGTCACCGGCGTGCGCAAGCCCGGCATGTCCACGGAACTGCGCACCGCCTACGACGCGCGCGGCAACAAGACCTTCGAGGCCGATGGCAACGGCAACGCCTCGACCTGGGCGTACGACTACTTCGGCCGCCTGGTCGCGCACACCGACATCGGCGGCGCCAAGTACTACTACAGCTACGACAACGCGCGCCAGCTGCTGCAGCAGACCAACACGCGTGGCCAGAACCTGAACTACACCTACGACGCCACGGGCCAGGTCACGCGCATCTACGATGCCAGCCTGGGCAAGATCACCGACTTCTCGTACGACCACGCCGGCAACAAGGTGCGCGAGCGTACGAGCCAGGGCGGGGTGGTGTACCAGAACAACATCATGGCCTACGACGCGCTGGGCCGCCTGCGAGAGGTGTCCGACGGTTATCTGCGCCAGAGCATCGACTAC
>NZ_AYMF01000090.1:0-596 GCF_000633435.1 Achromobacter sp. DH1f
TGCTGCCCGAGCTGCTGCCGCGCCTGCGCGCGCTGCCCGTGCCGTTCGTGGTGGATCACATGGGCCGCGTCAAGGCGTCCGACGGCGTCGACGCGCCGGCCTTTCGCGCGCTGCTGGACCTGGCCGCCGAACCCAAGGCCTGGGTCAAGGTGTCGGGCATCGACCGCATCGCCTCGGGCCGCCGGCCTTTTTCCGAAGGCATTCCTTTTGTGCGGGCCCTGGTGGACGCGCTGCCCGAGCGCACGCTGTGGGGCACCGACTGGCCGCACCCGAACGTGGCGGGCGACATGCCCGACGACGGCGAGCTGGCCGACGCTTTTTTCCTGGCCTGCCCGGACGCGCCATCGCGCCAGCAGGTCCTGGTGGACAACCCGGCGCGCCTGTATGGATTTCCGTAGCGCGCTCATCGCCTGACCGCAGGCAACAACAAGACACGACAATCCCGAGGAGACAACCATGTTCAAGAAACTCGTATTCGCAGGCCTCATGGGCCTGGCCAGCCTGAGCCCGGCGCACGCCGACGGCCCGGTGCGCCTGATCATCGCCTTCCCGCCCGGCGGCCCCGTCGACCTGGTGGGCCGGGTGCTGGCCGAGCA
>NZ_AYMF01000091.1:0-2072 GCF_000633435.1 Achromobacter sp. DH1f
CGTCCGGCTGCGGATTGCCGGGCAGCGGCGGATCGTCGGGCGGCACATCTTGCGGTGCCCCCGGTGGCCGGTGATTGAGTTGAGTCATGGCGGGGTCTCCTCGGCGGCGCCAATTGCGCCGGTCCGCTACCCAGCAAGTGCCGTGCCCAGCCGGCCCACCCCATTGCCACGAGGCGAAAAAAAGCCCTCTGGCGAGGGCGTGATGCGGGCGGTCAGGCTTTGGGCGGTTTGCTTTCCCGAGGGGGGCCAGCGCCCTCCTGGGCCTCTTTGCCCAAAAATTCCACGACCGCGGCCTTGCCGGCGGCCGATGCCTCGTCCTGGCTGGCATAGCGCCGCTCGGAATAATTGGTGCTGCGCACATTGCCGCTGCCGGGGTCGAGCAACGTGATGATCCAGGCGAATTCGCCCGGCAGCAATTGCCTGACCTGCAGGGTGGCGCGCGTGCCCGGACGTAATCGTTGCGGCATGTTTGACGGACTGGGGAATGACTCGACGTCGCCATCGTAGCGCAAAGCGCGCGGCTGGCGGACCGGCATCAATGCTGCGAGCGCACATGCATTCCATGCTGCACAGTGCGCGGCAAAAACGCCACACCGCGATTCGGCGTCAGGAAAACCCTAGCGCCATCCGCCTGAATACAGGCGCACAATCAATCCAAACATGTAGACCGCAGCAGCGGCGGCCGCATCCCTTTAATCAGGCGAGGACGGAGACAACATGACTTACGTAGCAGTGGTTATCAGCTGTTTGATGGTTGTGGGTATCGTCGCGTTGGTGATTCAAACGGTTCAAAGCGCAGGGCCCGAGCCCTGGCTGAAGATATCGGCGGCGATTATCAGTTCCCTGTTCGCATCCCTGTTGCTCATTCCGCTTGGCTACGCTGTCGCGCAGACCATGGTGATGGATTGAGCGTTACCGTCGGCTGAGACCGGGGCTACCCGCCCCGGGCCGGCCTGCCGCGCGTTGCCGCCCAGCAGATCAACGAGCCGGCGGTCACCATTGCCACGCCCTGCCAGAACGCAGCGGACAGGGCCGTGGACAACCAGACGGCCGCAAAAAACGTCGACAGCACCGGCGTGAAATACGACGCGGTGGCGAGCAGCGTCAGGTTGCCCTTGAGTATCCCCAGATTCCACAGCGCATAACCGGCGGCCATCGCCCCCCCGGTCACGCATAGTTCCAGCACGCTGGCCCCGCGAAACACCAGGGCAGGCTCGTTGCTGAACCCGTATTTGATCCACAGCACCGCTGCCGTCAGCATGAAAAACAGCGCCACGCCATTCTTGCCGTCGGCAAAGCGTTTGGTGACGTTGCAATACACGGCCCAGATGATGGCGCCGCTGAACGCCAGGCCATAACTGAGGGGATTGCTCGAGACATTGGCGACCACGCCGTCCCAGGACAGCCCGCCCGAACCACCGACCACCCAGACGATGCCGCACAACGACAGCGCAATGCCGGGCACCACCCAGATTCCCGCGCGCTGGCCATTGATCAGGATTGCCAGGATGACCGTGAAGCACGGCCACAGGTAATTGACGATGCCCAGTTCGATGGCCTGGCCGCGGTTGGCGGCAAATCCCAGCGATAGCGACAGGCAGATTTCATAGACAACGAACAGCACGCTGCCTGAAATCAGGTACGAGCGCGGAAAAGACCGCAGTTTCGGAAAACCCAGCAGCAACACCAGGAACGCCGATCCGACCGTATAGATCAGGGCCGCGCCGCCAATCGGGCCGAAACTCTCGCTGACACTGCGGATCAGGCCCACGACGGTGCCCCAGAGCACCACGGCCATCAATCCCAGGAACGTCGCCGTCTTCCGGCTGGGAGCAAATTGCATTACTTTTTCCGATTGCCCGATATTCAAGCCACCGCCCGCGCCGGGCAAAGCGCGCGCCAAACCGTCGAGAGTGTAGCCAAAACCGCAGCCCCGCCGCCGGGCCCGCCCGCGTACGGGAATGAAATGCCAGAGAAGCGCCCGTTGAACAACACACAAGAGGGAGAACGAGCCGCATGACCATCTCAATACGCAGGCTGACCGACGTGCTGGCCACGACGGAATCCGGCCG
>NZ_AYMF01000092.1:0-1274 GCF_000633435.1 Achromobacter sp. DH1f
GCCGCGCAGGGTCTGGCGGACGCCAACCTGTCCGAATTGTCAGGGAGCGGACAGCGTGCGGTCCCGCTGGGCTTTCTACAGTAGGGCCGTACTGACTGTCAGCCGCGCGGGCGGCGCCGAGAAAAATGAACACAGGCAAGCGGATAGCGCCCAGGCGGGCGGCGGTGGGGCTGGCGGCCCTGCTGGCCCTGGCCGGCTGTGCGGTGGGGCCGGACTATCAGCGTCCGGCCATGGACCTGCCGTCCGGTTACAAGGAATCGGGGCCATGGAAGACGGCCAATCCGGGCGTGATCGACGGCCGGCAGCCCTGGTGGGAGGCCTATGGCGATCCGACCCTGAATGATCTGATCGTGGCGGCCAACGCGGCCAACCAGACGGTGCAGCAGGCGCAGGCGCAATACCGCCAGGCGCGGGCGGCGGCGGATGCGGCCCGCGCCGGGTTCTGGCCGACAGTGGGCGCGAATGTGTCGGCGCAGCGTGCGCGGGCCAAGAGCAGCGGCGTGATCGGGGTGTCCAACAGCTACGCGGCGGCGATCGATGTGTCGTGGGAGCCGGACCTGTGGGGCGCGGTGCGCCGCCAGGTCGAGGCGAGCGACGCGTCGACCCAGGCCAGCGAGGCCAACCTGGCGGCAGCGCGGCTGAGCATCCAGGCGGCGCTGGCGCAGGACTATCTGCAACTGCGGGCGGTGGACCGGGAAAAGGACTTGTATGCCCGTACGTTGCAAGCCTACGAACGGACGCTGAAACTCACGCGCAGCCAATACGACGCGGGGGTGGCCCTGCGGTCTGACGTGGCGCAGGCCGAGGCACAGCTCAAGACTGCCCAGGCCCAGGCGATCGATCTGAACGTGTCGCGCAACCAGTTGGAACACGCCATTGCGATCCTGACGGGCCGGGCGCCGGCGCAGTTCAGCCTGGCGCCGCTGCCGGCCGGGCAGCCCTGGATGTTCCGGGTGCCCGAGGTGCCGACCGGCCTGCCGTCGGATCTGCTCGAGCGGCGCCCCGATATCGCGGCGGCCGAGCGCCAGGTGGCATCGGCCAATGCGGGCATCGGCGTGGCCCGGGCCGCGTATTTCCCGTCGCTGGTGCTGTCGGCTGCGGGCGGTTTTGGCGCAGCCAGTTTCGCGCAATGGTTCAACGCGCCGGGCCGGGTCTGGTCGCTGGGGGCGGCCCTGGCCGAGACGATATTCGACGGCGGCCTGCGCAAGGCTCGGGACGCCCAGGCGGTGGCGGTGTTCGATGCAAGCTCGGCCCAATACAAGCAGACGGTGCTG
>NZ_AYMF01000093.1:0-486 GCF_000633435.1 Achromobacter sp. DH1f
CTGATCCAGGCCGACAACCTCGTGGCCTTGACGGCCGGCAGCCTGAACAACCGCGACACCCTCGCCAATGGTCTGGCCGGTGCGGGCGCGGCTACGCCAGGCGCCCTGGGCGTCATGGGCCAGCAAGTCACCTTGAACGCAGGCGCAGTCGACAACCAGGCCGGCCGCATCGGCGCGGGCCAGGATCTGGGCGTAGCTACAGGCACGCTCGACAACACGTCGGGCAACGTCTCGTCCGATGCCGACGCCAAACTCGCGGTCAACAGCCTGACCAACCGCAGTGGCGCGGTGACGGCCGGCAATTCCCTGGAACTGACCACCGACAATCTGGACAACGACGGCAAGCTCCACGCCGGCCAGGACCTGAAGATCACCGCCAACACCCTGACCAACCGCGCCACCGGCGAACTGGTCGCGGGGCGCAACACCGAACTGAACATCAGCGCGATGCTGACCAATGCGGGCCTGATCGATGGCGGCTATACC
>NZ_AYMF01000094.1:0-486 GCF_000633435.1 Achromobacter sp. DH1f
CTGATCCAGGCCGACAACCTCTTGGCCTTGACGGGCGGCAGCCTGAACAACCGCGACACCCTCGCCAATGGTCTGGCCGGTGCGGGCGCGGCTACGCCAGGCGCCCTGGGCGTCATGGGCCAGCAAGTCACCTTGAACGCAGGCGCAGTCGACAACCAGGCCGGCCGCATCGGCGCGGGCCAGGATCTGGGCGTAGCTACAGGCACGCTCGACAACACGTCGGGCAACGTCTCGTCCGATGCCGACGCCAAGCTCGCGGTCAACAGCCTGACCAACCGCAGTGGCGCGGTGACGGCCGGCAATTCCCTGGAACTGACCACCGACAATCTGGACAACGACGGCAAGCTCCACGCCGGCCAAGACCTGAAGATCACCGCCAACACCCTCACCAACCGCGCCACCGGCGAACTGGTCGCGGGGCGCAACACCGAACTGAACATCAGCGCGATGCTGACCAACGCGGGGCTGATCGATGGCGGCTATACC
>NZ_AYMF01000095.1:0-2036 GCF_000633435.1 Achromobacter sp. DH1f
CGGCCGGGCTGGCCGTGCTGGATGCCCTGGAATCCGAAAACCTGCTGGATAACGCCCACCAGGTCGGCAGCCACCTGAAAGACCGGCTTGCCGCCGAACTGGCCGGCACGCCGGGCGTGACCGAAGTGCGCGGCCGCGGGCTGATGCTGGGCATCGAGCTGGCCCGCCCCTGCGGCGTGCTGGCCGCCCGCGCCCTGGACGCCGGCCTGCTCATCAATGTCACCCGCGACCGCGTGGTGCGCCTGTTGCCGCCGCTGATCCTGTCGCGCCAGGAGGCCGACCAGATCGTAGAGATCCTGGTCCCCCTGATTCGACAGTTTCTGGCCGAACATACATAATCAACCTCCCGCCCGGGCCACGAGTCCGACCGGGCCCCCAGACTAGCGACATCACCATGACTCCTCCCACGACTCAAAACGGCCCGTTGCGGCACTTTCTGCAGTTCAAGGACTTCTCGTCCGCCGAGATCGCCTACGTGCTGGACCGCGCGCGCCTGATCAAGGAAAAATTCAAACGCTATGAACCCCACATGCCGCTGCACGACCGCACGCTGGCGATGGTGTTCGAAAAGGCCAGCACGCGTACCCGCGTGTCGTTCGAGGCCGGCATGTACCAAATGGGCGGTTCGGTCATCAACCTGACCTCCAACGATTCCCAGCTGGGCCGCTCCGAGCCCATCGAAGACACCGCGCGCGTCATTTCGCGCATGGTCGACATCGTCATGATCCGCACGTTCGAGCAGACCCGCATCGAGCGCTTTGCGTCGCATTCGCGCGTGCCGGTCATCAATGGCCTGACCAACGAATTCCACCCTTGCCAGATCCTGGCCGACATCTTCACCTACATCGAGCACCGCGGCCCCATCGCCGGCAAGACGGTCGCCTGGGTGGGCGATGCCAACAACATGGCCTACACCTGGCTGCACGCGGCCGAAATGCTAGGCTTCACGCTGCACGTGTCCACCCCGGCCGGCTACGAACTCGAAGCCGCCCGCATCGGCAACCCGTCCGACAAGGTGCTGCGCCAGTTCAAGGACCCGATGCAGGCCTGCCAGGGCGCGCACCTGGTCACGACCGACGTCTGGACCAGCATGGGCTATGAAGCCGAAAACGAAGAACGCCGCGCCGCGTTCGCCGACTGGTGCGTCGACGCCGAAATGATGGCCGCCGCCGACCCCGAAGCCGTCTTCATGCACTGCCTGCCCGCCCACCGCGGCGAGGAAGTCACCGGCGAAGTCATCGACGGCCCGCAAAGCGTGGTCTGGGACGAAGCCGAAAACCGCCTGCACGTGCAGAAGGCGCTGATGGAATTCCTGCTGCTGGGCCAGATCAAGTAAGCGTCGCGCCCACAAAAAAAGCAGCCCGTCGGGCTGCTTTTTTTTCGTCCTGGCCAGGCCATGGCCCATGAAGGGGCCAACAGCAACCCACGCCCCTCAAGGCTTCAGACGCTTTTCCCAGCGCACGATCGCGTCGGCCACGGCCTGCGGTTCCTCGGGCACCAGCGCGTGGCCGGCGCCGGGGATCACCACGACCGACACGCGGTCGCCGAATTCGTCGCGGATCTCGTTGCGGGTCGATTCCGGTTTGAACAGGTCGGCGCCGGCCTGCAGGTCGAGCAGCGGCTTGTTGCCGCCGGACCACCAGTCGGACTGGCGCGTGGCTTTCCCGGCCAGCCGCTGGCTTTCACTGACCTCGGGATACCAGCCGTTCAACCACACGCGGGCATCGTGGCCCGGTGCAAAGAACGCGTACTGGATGGATTTCAGGCGTTCGGCGTCGGGCAGCGACAGGTCGGCGCTGCGGTCCACGTGTTCGCTCAGGCCCGCCGGATACTGCTTGGCCGCGGCCGCCACGATGACCACGCCGCGCACCAGCTCGGGGTGATCCACGCCGGTGGTGCGCGCTACCCAGTTGCCGAAAGCATGGCCGACCATCACGGCGGGCTGCCTGGCCACGTTGCGGATGACGGCGGCCATGTCGTTGCCCAGGTCGTGCAGCGTGATGCCCGTCATCGGCCCGGTGCTGGCGCCGATGCCG
>NZ_AYMF01000096.1:0-506 GCF_000633435.1 Achromobacter sp. DH1f
TCCGTGAGGTGCTCGATGGGCCTCTCATCATGCTGATAGGGAAGAAGGAAATGCCCCAGCCCCCTCACCCCAGCCGCCTCACCCCCCGCCCGCGCCACCCCGCCACCCGCAACCGCATCCTCTCCAACGCCAGATAAACGATCGGCGTCGTATACAGCGTCAGGAACTGGCTGATCATCAGCCCGCCCACAATCGCGACCCCCAGCGGGCGGCGCAGTTCCGAGCCTTCGCCCATCCCCAGCACCAGCGGCAGCGCGCCCAACAGACCCGCCAGGTTGGTCATGACGATGGGGCGCAAGCGCAGCATGGCGGCGCGGTGGATGGCTTGTTCGGGGGTGAGGCCTTCGCGGCGTTCCAGGCTCAGCGCGAAGTCGATCATCAGGATCGCGTTCTTCATCACCACGCCCACCAGCAGGAACAGGCCCAGCAGCGCGATCAGCGTGAATTCGATGTTGGCCAGGCGCAGCGCGAGCAGCGCGCCCACGCCGGCCGACGGCAGGGTCGAC
>NZ_AYMF01000097.1:0-2867 GCF_000633435.1 Achromobacter sp. DH1f
CGAGTCCTCTCCTGGGCACCAATTATTACATCACGAGGTACCTGTCGTGATGCGCCAAGAAAAACCCCGTTCGCGAATGCGACCGGGGTTTTTTCTTTTCCGCTGACGGCTTGGCCGCGAACTCGAAGCCAAGGCACCGGCCCGCCGCACAGCGGGCCGCATCCCTGCCTTATGCCAGCACCCGCGTCATCACGACGTGCGCGATGCCGGCTTCGATGAATTCCTCGCCTTCCACGCTGAAACCGTGCGCTTCGTAGAAGCCCTTGGCGTGGGTCTGCGCGTGCAGCACCAGCATGCGATGGCCATCGCCGTGCCCCTGCCCGATCAGGGCATCGAGCAGCAGGCCGCCCACGCCCAGGCCGCGCGCCCGCTTGTGTACGGCCATGCGGCCGATATGGCCGTCGGGCAACAGGCGTCCGGTGCCCAGCGGCGTGCCGTCGGCGGAGTAGGCCACGGCATGCACCGAGACCGCGTCGTCATCGTCCATCTCGACTTCGGGGGGCACATTCTGTTCGATCACGAACACCTCATAGCGCACCGACGAGGCGTCGTCGCGCAGGCGGTCCCACGTTCCCAGAGAGATGCGTACCGCCGGTTTTTCGCTAGCCATGTTGTTTTCCTTCGCGTTGCCGCTATCGATGAATCCGTCGCCGCCATTTTCGCAGGGATGGCGCGCCGGTGAAACAGGCGTACGATCGCGGCTGGCCTACCCTTGCCCCTCGACATGCCACAAGCCGCCACGCCTGCCTGGTTGAAATTCGCCCCCGCGCTTTTCCTGCTGCTGTGGTCCAGCGGCTTCGTGGTGCTCAAGGTGGGCCTGGCCTATGCCGACCCGATGACCTTCCTGGCGCTGCGCTATGCCTGCGTGGTGGTGCTGCTGACGCCGCTGCTGCTGGCGCTGCGCCCGCCGCTGCCGCGCGGCGCGGGCGCCTGGGGCCACCTGGCCATGGTCGGCCTGCTGCTGCAGGCGGGCTATTTCTGCTTTACCTATCTGGCGCTCAAGCACGGCATGTCCGCGGGCGGCGTGGCGCTGATCACCTCGCTGCAGCCCATTCTGATCGGCCTCCTGGCGCCGGCCATCGCGCATGAACGCGTCGACGCCCGCCGCTGGGCCGGCCTGGGGCTGGGCGTATGCGGCGCCGCGCTGGTCATCGTGTCCAAGGCCTCGGTCGACCTGGCGTCGCCGCTGGGCCTGGGCTTCGCCGTGGCCGCCCTGCTGTGCATCACCAGCGGCACGCTGTATGAAAAGCGCTTCGGCGTGCAGACCCATCCAGTCACCTCCAACACGATCCAGTACGCGGTGGGTCTTCTGGTCAGCGCGCCGCTGGCGTGGTGGCTGGAACCCATGCATATCGAATGGACCGGACCGCTGCTCGGATCGCTGGCCTATCTGGTGGTCGGCAATTCGCTGGTCGCGATCACCTTGCTGCTGGCGATGATCCGCCACGGCGAGGCCTCGCGCGTGTCCGCCCTGTTCTTCCTGGTGCCGCCCGCCACGGCCGTCATCGCCCTGCTGGTGCTGCAAGAGCCGATTCCGCCGCTGGCGTGGCCCGGCATGGCGCTGGCCGCGCTGGGCATCCTGCTGGTGACGCGGTCGGCACGGCCGGCGCCCACGACCCGCCCGGTAGAATGAGCGCCTTTTCGCGCCTACGCCCCCTGCCCCCATGAATGCCGTCATCACCGCCGCCCTGCCGGTCTTTGCGCTGATCCTGACCGGATGGCTGGCAGCGCGGTGGCGTGTGCTGGGCGAAGGCGCCACCGACGCCCTGAACCGCTACGTGGTGTACCTGTCGTTGCCGGCGCTGCTGTTTCGCGCCATGACGCAGGTGGACCTGGCGCACATGGCGCACTGGGGTTTCGTGGGCGCATTCGCTGGCGGCATCGCCGTGACCTTTCTGGTGTCGTTCATCTCCCGCAAGCGCGGGCCGCGCGAGCTGACCGACCGCAGCATCGAAGGCCTGGCAGCCTCTTACGCCAATGCCGGCTACATGGGCATTCCGCTGTGCCTGGCGCTGTTCGGCGCCGAAAGCCTGGCGCCCGCCGCGTTCACCACCCTGCTGACGGCCAGCGTGCTGTTCGGCGTGGCCATCGCCCTGATCGAATTCGACCGCCAGCAGGCGCCCAGCCTGGCCGCCACGCTGGTGAAAGTCGGCCGTGCGCTGATGCGCAATCCGTTGCTGGCCGCGCCGGTGCTGGGGCTGGCCTGGGCCGGTACCGGCGTGCCGCTGCCCGAGGGCGTGGACCGCTACGTGTCGTTGCTGGGTGCGTCCGCCAGCCCCTGCGCGCTGGTGACCATCGGCCTGTTCCTGGCCCAGACCGAAACCGCCAGCCCCGGCCCGGGCGTCTTGCGGCTGGTCGCCAGCAAGCTGCTGTTGCAGCCCGCCGTGACCGCGCTGCTGGCGTTCCAGGTGTTCTCCATGCCGCCGTTGTGGGCCTGGACCGCCGTGCTGATGAGCGCCCTGCCGATTGGCACCGGCCCGTTCATGCTGGCCAAGATGTACGGCCGCGATGCCCGCGTCACTTCGCGCGCGATCCTGGTGTCCACGGTGCTGTCCGTCTTGACTGTCAGCGTGCTGGTCGCCTGGATCAGCGCCCACCCGATCTCGTGACGGGCGCACGGCCAACACCGCACGCCATATAACTTTTAGATATTAAAGAAGAAAAAATAGATGCTTTGAGAAATTTTCTCAGGCCTTTAGACTTTACCCACGATGACGGGTGCGGCGACGCGCCCGTTTGCATTGACTGACCGATTCCCCGGGACTCGACCATGAGCACCAACGCCTTCGCCCTTCCCCTGCCCTCGGCACTGCCGCCCATCCAGATCAACCGCAAGCCGCTCTGGATCGCGCTGCTGCTGGTGCTGG
>NZ_AYMF01000098.1:0-433 GCF_000633435.1 Achromobacter sp. DH1f
GGCCTCGGTGCCGGGCACGGTGCGCGCGCAACGCTTCGAATGCCGTGATGAGGGCCCGCGCTATCTGGCCTGCTACGACCTGCAGACCCGCGAAACCTTCGGCAGCCCGCCCTGGTTGGCGGTTCGCGCTACCGACTGGAGCAGCCGGGTACGCCCGTCGTTTCGCAACACGCGGCGCACCATGTTCCAGAAGATTCTTTAAACCAGAAGAACGGGGAGACAACGATGAGAAAGCAGTGGGCAAGCTGGGTGCTGTGGGGCGCAGCCCTGGGCAGCATGGGGATGACGGCACACGCCGCGCCAGTGGCCGCCGACGCGCCGGTGGACGCCGTGCAGCGCGTCACGGTGCTGCCGGGCAACGGCGCCAGCATCGAGGTCCTGGTGCAGGGCCAGGGCCCGGCGCTGGTCTTGCTGCCGTCGCGCGGGCGCGGCG
>NZ_AYMF01000099.1:0-936 GCF_000633435.1 Achromobacter sp. DH1f
GCGCGACACCATGTTGTAGGCCGCGACCGTGGCGGTCAGTTCGACCAGTTCCTGGTCGTTGTACCGCGCGCGCAGCGGTGCGAACAATGCGTCCGGCACCTCGATGTCGCGCGTCATCGCATCGGTCAGGGCCAGGACGTCGGCTTCACCCGCTTCCAGGCCCGTCACGGCCGCCACCGCCGGGCCTGCGCGCAGCTGTTCCACCACAGCAACCGGCATGCCCGCCGCCAGTGCGTGCGGCACGTGGGCGTCGAACTCATAGGGCGCGTTGTTCAGGGTCGCCACGCGCAGGATGATCAGCTCGCGCACCCGCGGCGACAGCGACGTGTTCAGGCGGATGGCGGTCAGCATCGCTTCCCAGCCCTGCACCACGGCGGGGCTGTTCAGCAGCACCTGGTACAGGGGCGAGATGCGGCCGCGCGCGGCCGCGATGCGCGATTCGATGTCGGCCAGGGCCGGGCGCGTGCCCGGCGCCACCGGGGTGACTCGGCAGGCATCCATGGCTTACTCCGGGCGAATGTTCTTGCGCTGGATCAGCGCGGTCCACTTCTCGCGGTCGGCGGCGATCAGCGCGGCCAGTTCCTGCGGCGTGCTGGGCGCGGCCTGGGCGCCGAATTTCTCCAGCTTGGCGCGCACGGCGGCGTTGTCCAGCGTGGCGCGCAGCGCCTGGTTCAGCTTGTCCACCGTGGCGGCCGGCGTGGTGGCGGGCGCCACGATGCCATACCAGTTGTTGGACTCGACCCCGGTGATGCCCTGCTCGGCCAGCGTCTTCACGTCGGGCAACAGCGGGTGGCGCGTGGGCGCGGCAATGCCCAGCGGCTTGAGCTTGCCGCCCTGGATGTGGCCGATCAGGCCCGGCACGTCACCGAAGAAACCCGACACCTGGTTGCCCATGACGTCGTTGATGACCGGCGCGGCGCCCTTGTACGGCACGTG
>NZ_AYMF01000100.1:0-290 GCF_000633435.1 Achromobacter sp. DH1f
ACCGGCTTGCCGGTAGTCAGCGTGGCGCGATTGGCGTTCAGAAACCCGCAGCCATTGCAGGTGATGCCGGCCGGATTCGCAACGATGACGTTCGCCCGGTTGCCCGCCACTTCCAGCATGCCCCGCAGTTGCGACGGATTGGGCGCCGTGACCTGGTTCAGGATGGTGGTGGCACGCTGGTTGCCCAGCATGGGGTTGCCCGCCACTTGCCCCGCCACCTGAGTCTGGCTCGCCCCGCCACTATTGTTCAGCACCACGCCGGACGGGCCGACGTTGAACTGCGTGTAGCG
>NZ_AYMF01000101.1:0-562 GCF_000633435.1 Achromobacter sp. DH1f
CCTGGGCCTGGCCATCGTCAAGGCCGTGGCGGCGATGCACGGCGGCACGGTGTCGGCGGCCAGCGCCGCGGGCGTGACGCGGGTGGCATTCAGCGTCGAGGCCGAGCCTGCACCCTGAGGCGGGCAGGGGGCGCTGCCCGGTTGGGGCGGGCGCCCAGGTCAGAACCCTTGGCTGGGCCCAGGCCCGCCTTCACGGCGCAAACAGCGCGGCCAGATTCAATTGGCGGATCAATTCGCCGGTGGCCGCCGCCAGCCGGGTGGCGGGGCGATGGCGGGCGCTGGCCAGCACCAGGTTGTTGGTGATGGGCGGCGACTCGATGTCGCTGAGCGACAGCGCGTGTTCGGCCGCCGGCCCGCGCGCCGCCGAGCGCGGCAGGATGGCGTAGGCGTCGCCCTGGGCGGCCAGTTCCACGATGGTCTGCACGGCGTCCACCTCGGCCGCCACTTTCAGGCGAACCCCCTGGGCGCGGCAGACGCTTTCGACCAGGGTGCGGATGGCGTTGGGCAGGCTGGGCAGCACCAGCGGGTACGCGCCCAGCCCGGCGACGGCGATGCGGTCGGG
>NZ_AYMF01000102.1:0-1162 GCF_000633435.1 Achromobacter sp. DH1f
GGCCGCGGCGCAGCAGCGCGTGGACCAGACCATCCAGAACGCCAAGAAGGCCGCCGACGAGGCCAAGCAGAAGGCGCGCGAAGCGGCGGACAAGGCGCGCAAGGCGGCTGCGGCGTTTGCGTTGTGGGGATTTGCGTCGATGCTGATCGGCGCTTTCGTGGCCAGCCTGTGCGCCACGTGGGGCGGCCGGCGCCGCGACACGCTGCATAAGGTGTAAGACGGGAACCGTGGGGCGCGCCGGGTCTGCCGGCCGTCCCCGCGAGCTTTCTGCAAAGCGCGCGTTTCGAGCGGCCTGGCCGCTTTGGCGCGCGCTTTTTTTCGTGTCAGCGGCGCCGTTGCTGGAACAGCCATTCCCGCCAGGGTTTGGCGGTCAGCAGTTCAGGGGCGATACGATGATCCATGCCGTCGTACGTGACGAAGATCGGCTGGCCCCCGGCCACGGCCAGCGCCTTGGCCCATATCTGGCTGCCTTCGTAGGGATTTTCCTTGTCGGCCGTGCCATGCATCAGCATGACCGGAATGCCGGCCAGCGGCTTGGCCAGCGACCGTTCCGGCGGCACGCCCGACATGGCCACGATGGCCGCGAAACGGCGCGGCGAGGCGACGGCGGCGTCCAGCGCAGCGGAAGCGCCCATCGAAAAGCCGACGGCATAGATGCGCTTGGTGTCTACCGGATGGCGCTTGGCGATGTCGTCGACCAGCCGCATGACGTCGGCCAGGTCCGGGCCGGCTTTCGAGATGCGCACGTCGTGCGCGTCCTTGGTGTAGTTGGCCGTGCGGCCCGGCGTCTGCGGCACCAGCACAAAAGCTGGGAAGTCGCGCCGCGATTGCTCGGTGCCGAAGGTGCGGGTGAAGGCGTTCAGCGGCGACAGATTGTCCGTGCCGACGCCGCCCGAGCTGTGGAAAATTATCACCAGCGGGTATTTTTTGCCGGCGTCCTTGCCCGTTGCGGGCAGGGGCGAAACCAGCCGGTAGGGCAGGGCGGCCTTGCCCGCGCGGGCAAATTCGCCGGGCACGAAGGCATCGATCGGGGCTTGCTTGAAGGCCTCCACCGTTTGCAGCTGCTCGGCCGTGGGGGCGTAGGCGACGTGTGACGCCTGCACATTGCCCGCAGCCTGGACGGTGGTCGCGCACAGCAGGCCGGCGGTCAGCGCCAGGGCGG
>NZ_AYMF01000103.1:0-900 GCF_000633435.1 Achromobacter sp. DH1f
GATGACGTGCGCGCCCGCGCCGAACGCATCAAGGCGGTCAGCGACCGCATGATCCGCCTGGGCCAGCAGTTGCTGGTCCTGGCGCGCGCCGACCCCAATGCCCGGCCGCAGGACAGTTTTGTGCGCATCGACCTGTGCGAATGGGTGCGGGCGCACGGCGCCGAGTGGTTTCCGCGGGTGCGCGAGGCCCGCTATGAGCTGGACCTGGTGGCACCCGATGCCCCGATCTGGATCGACGCCGACCCGCTGCTGCTGGCCGAGCTGCTCGGCAACCTGATCGACAACGCGCTGCGTTATGGCAACGCGACCGGCAAGATCACCCTGAT
Organism: Achromobacter sp. DH1f; assembly: GCF_000633435.1. NCBI lineage: Bacteria > Pseudomonadati > Pseudomonadota > Betaproteobacteria > Burkholderiales > Alcaligenaceae > Achromobacter > Achromobacter sp. DH1f. The sequence goes on from NZ_AYMF01000103.1 coordinate 327, forward strand.
CGTCGGCGCCAACCCGCCGTCGCTGACGGTCGAGGACGACGGCCCCGGCATTCCGCCCGAAGAGCGCGACCGCGTGTTCGAGGCGTTCTACCGTTCGCCCACGGTCACGGCCGGCGGGTCGGGCCTGGGGCTGGCCATTGTGCGCGAGATCGCGCATGCGCACGGCGCCTGGTGGAAGCTCACCAGCCGCCCGGATTTTTCCGGAACCCGGCTTTCCGTCGTGTTCCCCGGCCCCCGCAAAGGGGCTCAACTCACTCGGCAAGAACCCACATCATGAGCCAAGGTACGGCTAGCGTTCCTACCTCGCCCCCCGGCCACCCGGCTGCCGGCCATGCGCCGTCGTCGCGCGCGGCGCTCATTCTGGGGGCGCTGGGGGTCGTGTATGGCGACATCGGCACCAGCCCGCTGTATACGCTGCGGGCTTGCCTGACCGGGCTGAGCGTGCACACCGACCTGGAGCCGGCCCATTTGCTGGGCGTGCTGTCCATCCTGTTCTGGATGCTGATGGTGGTGGTGTCGCTGAAGTATGTGACGCTGATCCTGCGTGCGGACAACCGCGGCGAAGGCGGCACGC
>NZ_AYMF01000104.1:0-252 GCF_000633435.1 Achromobacter sp. DH1f
GCGGCAGCAGCTCGGGCAGCATGGCGCCGTCCAGGTGCAGGCACACATGCCAGCCCAGCGGCGCGATCAGACCGATGACGTGATCGAACACGGCCGGATCGGGCGCGCCGCCCAGGTGCGGCACGAAATTGAAGCGCGCCCCGCGCACCCCGCCCTCGTGCAATGGGCGCACGCTGGCCGCGGTGGCGTCCGCCCCCAGCAGCGCCACGCCACGGTAGCGCCCCTGGCTCTGCGCCAGCGCGTCCAGCAAGG
>NZ_AYMF01000105.1:0-340 GCF_000633435.1 Achromobacter sp. DH1f
GCGCGCCGCCCGCCGCGGCCAGCGCCTGCGCATCCGGCGCATTCAGGGCGGACGCATTCCAGCCGCCGCCCACGGCCTTGATCAGCGCCACGCTGGCCACCATCTGGCGGCCGCGCAGCTGCACCGCGTTGCGTTCGTTCGACAGCGTCAGCGCCTGCGCCGTGGCCACTGCCAGGAAGGTGGTGGTGCCCGCGCGGTACTGCGCCAGCGCCAACTGCTCGCTCAGGCGCGAAGCCGCCACCGCGTCGTCCTGCGCCCGTGCCTCGTCGTCCAGCACGCGCAGCGTGGACAAGTTGTCCTCGACTTCCTGGAATGCCCCCAGCACCGTCTGCTTGTATTG
>NZ_AYMF01000106.1:0-641 GCF_000633435.1 Achromobacter sp. DH1f
ACGTGATGCCCCAGGGGCGGCCGGCCAGCGCCAGGGTGGCGAAGTTCAGCACGACCAGCGCCACGCCGCCCCAGATCAGCGGCCACGGGCCTTGCAGCAGGGACGCGGGCCGGGCCGTGCGCGAGGCGAACGACACCACGTGGCCGTGGCGGCGCTTTTCCAGCACGGTGGCGATCCAGGCGATCAGGGCGAACACCGCCAGGTTGGCGATGAGGGCGGGCGCCAGGCCCCAGGTCTTGATGAGCGAGGTGGGAGCCAGCGCGGGCAGGGCCGACCACCAACCAAAATTGGCCGTGGCGATGACCGAGCCGATGATGAAGAACAGCAGCGTGACCAGCATGCGGGTGTTGCCGCCGCCCACCGCGAAAAGCGTGCCCGAGGCGCAGCCGCCGCCCAGTTGCATGCCGATGCCGAACAGGAAGGCGCCCAGCAGCACCGAGACGCCCGGGGGCGACACCAGGCCGTTGACGGGCTGGCCGAATAGCGAACCCTGCGCCAGGAAGGGGAAGAACAGCAGCACGCCCACGGCCAGCATGAACATCTGTGCGCGCAGGCCGGCGCCGCGGCGATCCGACACGAACACGCGCCAGGCCTGGGTGAAGCCGAACGACGCATGGTAGAGCGCCACGCCCAGCAGCGCG
>NZ_AYMF01000107.1:0-404 GCF_000633435.1 Achromobacter sp. DH1f
GGCCGCGCGGGCGGCCTTTTTTGGCGTTTGGGCGGTGGGGTGTGTGAGGTTGCTGGATTTGCCGGAATGAAAAAAGCCCCTTGGCGTTTGCCGAGGGGCTTTTTGTTGGGCGGGAAGAATTACTTCTTCTTGGCCTCGTCCTTCAGTTGGGGCAGCGAGGTGCCGGAGGAGGAGAGCAGGCCGGTCTTCACGTAGGTGAACAGCTTTTCGCGGGTGTCGACGATGTCGAGGTTGCGCATGGTGAGCTGGCCGATGCGGTCGGCGGGGGTGAAGGGGGCGTTCTCGACCTTTTCCATCGACAGGCGCTCGGGGGCGTACGTCAGGTTGGGCGATTCGGTGTTGAGCAGCGAGTAGTCGTTGCCGCGGCGCAGTTCGAGGGTGACTTCGCCGGTGATGGCGCGGGC
>NZ_AYMF01000108.1:0-1254 GCF_000633435.1 Achromobacter sp. DH1f
TTCGCCGGTGATGGCGCGGGCGACCCAGCGTTGGGCGGTTTCGCGCAGCATGATGGCTTGGGGGTCGAACCAGCGGCCTTGGTACAGCAGGCGGCCGAGCTTGCGGCCGCTTTCGCGGTATTGCTCGATGGTGTCTTCGTTGTGGATGCCGGTGACCAGGCGTTCGTAGGCGATGAACAGCAGGGCCAGGCCGGGGGCTTCGTAGATGCCGCGGCTCTTGGCTTCGATGATGCGGTTTTCGATCTGGTCGCTCATGCCCAGGCCGTGGCGGCCGCCGATGCGGTTGGCTTCGAGCAGCAGTTCGACGGGGTCGCTGTATTCGACGCCGTTCAGGGCGACGGGCTGGCCTTCTTCGAAGCGCACGGTGACTTCTTCGGCCTTGACGACGACGTCGTCGCGCCAGAAGGCGACGCCCATGATGGGCTTGACGATGCGGATGCCGGAGTTCAGGTGCTCGAGGTCTTTGGCTTCGTGGGTGGCGCCCAGCAGGTTCGAGTCGGTGGAGTAGGCCTTTTCAGCCGACATCTTGTAGTCGAAGCCGGCTTGGCGCATGTATTCGGACATTTCCGAACGGCCGCCGAGTTCGTCGATGAAGCGCTGGTCGAGCCAGGGCTTGTAGATCTTGAGGTCGGGGTTGGTGAGCAGGCCGTAGCGGTAGAAACGCTCGATGTCGTTGCCCTTGAAGGTGCTGCCGTCGCCCCAGATGTTGACGTTGTCTTCCTTCATGGCGGCCACGAGCATGGTGCCGGTGACGGCGCGACCGATGGGCGTGGTGTTGAAGTAGGTGATGCCGGCGGTGGAGATGTGGAAGGCGCCGGCCTGCAGGGCGGCGATGCCTTCGGCCACGAGCTGCGCGCGGCAGTCGATCAGGCGGGCGTTTTCGGCGCCGTAGGCCAGGGCCTTGCGGGGGATCTCGTCGTAGTCGGCTTCGTCGGGCTGGCCGAGGTTGGCGGTGTAGGCGTACGGGATGGCGCCGTTGTTGCGCATCCAGAGCAGCGCGGCGCTGGTGTCGAGGCCGCCGGAGAAGGCGATGCCGACCTTCTGGCCGGTGGGAAGGTTCGGGAGGATAGTGGTCATTGTTTGAGGTAAGACGCCAACGGGGCTTTGACAGCAGACTTTGACAGCAACAGGCCGCCAAACAAGAAATCAGACCGCTATTTTAACTCTTTTGATCCGGGCGGGCGGCGGGGGCGGCAGGGGCGTCCGGGCGGGAGCCGGGCAGGGGCAGGGCGTGGGGCCGCGCAGGGTCTGGCG
>NZ_AYMF01000109.1:0-364 GCF_000633435.1 Achromobacter sp. DH1f
TGCTGGACGCCATGCTGCCCGGCATGGACGGCTTTGCGGTGCTGCGCTCGCTGCGCAGCGTGCGCCAGACCCCGGTGATCATGCTGACCGCCCGCGATGGCGTCGAAGACCGCATCCGCGGCCTGCATGACGGCGCCGACGATTACCTGGTCAAGCCGTTTTCCTTCCTGGAACTGCTGGCCCGGCTGCAGGCGCTGACCCGCCGTGGCCGCGCCCAGGAACCGGTGCAACTGCGCATCGGCGACCTGCAGATCGACCTGATCAGCCGCAAAGCCTGGCGCGCTGGCACGCGGCTGGACCTGACGGCCAAGGAATTCGCGCTGCTGGCGGTGCTGGCCCGGCGCCAGGGCGAAATCCTGTCCAA
>NZ_AYMF01000110.1:0-294 GCF_000633435.1 Achromobacter sp. DH1f
GGGGCGGCTGTTCCGCGAGTTTGCGGTGACGGTGACGCTGACCATCGTGGTGTCGGTGCTGGTGTCGCTGACGCTGACGCCGATGCTGTGTTCGCGCTACCTGAAGAACCACCACGGCGACCGCCACGGCCGCCTGTACCTGCTGTTCGAGCGCGGCTTCGATGCGATGCTGCACGGCTACGAGCGCGGCCTGAAACTGGTGCTGCGGCATCAGTTCGCCACGCTGTGCGTGTTCCTGGCGACCGTGGGCTGCACGGTGGCGCTGTTCCTGGTGATTCCCAAGGGCTTTTTCCC
>NZ_AYMF01000111.1:0-718 GCF_000633435.1 Achromobacter sp. DH1f
CTTTTTCCCGCAGCAGGACACGGGCTTCATCTTCGGCTTTGCCGAGTCGGCGCAGGATTCATCGTTTTCGCTGATGAACCAGCGCATGATCCAGATGGCCGACGTGATCCGGCAGGACCCCGACATCGCCAGTTTCGGTTTCAACGGCAGCCAGAGCACCTATAACACCGGCAACTTCTATATCGGCCTGAAGCCCAAGGACGAAGGCCGCACGGCGTCCGCCGACGAGGTCATCGCCCGGCTGCGGCCGCAGCTGGCCAAGCTGGAAGGCGTGACGCTGTTCATGCAGGCCGGGCAGGACATCAACGTGGGCGGGCGGCTGTCGCGCACGCAGTACCAGTACACCCTGACCGATTCGAACCTGGACGAATTGAACGTCTGGGCGCCGCGGCTGCTGGCGAAGTTCCGCGAATTGCCGGTGCTGACGGACCTGGCATCCGACCAGCAGAACGCCGCGGCGACCGCGTCCATCACGATCGACCGGGCGCGGGCCTCGTCGTTCGGGATATCGCCGGCGCTGATCGACGCCACCATCTACGACGCCATCGGCCAGCGCCAGGTGGCCCAGTATTTCACCCAGATCAACAGCTACCACGTGGTGCTGGAGGTAACGCCCAAGCTGCAGCAGGACCCGGACCTGTTCTCCAAGCTGTATCTGACCTCGCCCCTGACCGGCCAGCAGGTGCCGCTGTCGACCTTCATCAAGCTGGACACCAAC
>NZ_AYMF01000112.1:0-494 GCF_000633435.1 Achromobacter sp. DH1f
TTCGCCCGCGCCCGCGGCCTGCCCGACCGGGTGGTGCATTTCCGGCTGGCGCTGCGCAACTGCCTGATGCCCGTCATTACCGTCACCGGCATGCAGATCGGCAACCTGATCGCGTTCGCGCTCATCACCGAGACCGTGTTCCAGTGGCCCGGCATGGGGCTGCTGTTCATCCAATCGGTCATGTTCGTGGATATTCCCGTCATGGCCGCCTACCTGGTGATCGTGTCCTTCATCTTCGTGGCGTTGAACACGCTGGTGGACATGATGTATGGCGTGGTCGACCCGCGCCTGCGCAGCCAGCACGTCAAAGGAGGCGCCAATGCTCACTAAACCGTTTTCCGGCCAGGGCCGGGGCAGGCTGGCCCGGATGCTGCAAAGCGACCTGTGGTGGAGCCTGCGGCAGGACTACGTGGCGATGGGCGCTGGCATCGTGCTGCTGGCGGTGGTGCTGCTGGCCGTGTTCGCCCCGCTGATCGCGCCGCAGAATCCCTACG
>NZ_AYMF01000113.1:0-247 GCF_000633435.1 Achromobacter sp. DH1f
GTCGACCCAGCCGCCGAAATACCCGGCCGCCAGGCCCACCAGCAGGCCGATCGCCAGCGACAGCACCACGGTGGCCAGCCCGATCACCAGCGACATGCGCGAGCCATACAGAATGGCGGACCAGACATCGCGCCCCTGGGTGTCGGTGCCCAGGAGGAACTGGGCCTCGCCCCCGGCCACCCAGCGCGGCGGCAGTTCGGCGTTGAGCAGGTCCAGCTGCGCCAGATCGTAGGGATTCTGCGGCGCG
>NZ_AYMF01000114.1:0-378 GCF_000633435.1 Achromobacter sp. DH1f
CCAGCACGGCCAGCCCGGCCGCACACACCAGCGGGCCGCCGCCGAACGTGGTGCCGTGGCTGCCCGGGGTGAACACGCCCGCGGCGGGGCCGGCGGCCAGCATCGCGCCGATGGGGACGCCGCCCGCCAGGCCCTTGGCCAGGGTCATGACGTCGGGCACGATGTCGGCCCACTGGTGGGCGAACCACTTGCCGGTGCGGCCGATGCCGGACTGGACCTCGTCGATCATCAGCAGCCAGCCGCGTTCGGTGCACAGGCGCCGCACGTCCTGCAGGAAGGCGATGTCCGACGGGCGGATACCGCCTTCGCCCTGCAGCGCCTCGAGCAGCACGGCCGCCACCCGGGGTTCGGCGTCACCGGCGGCGCGGATGGCGTCGG
>NZ_AYMF01000115.1:0-280 GCF_000633435.1 Achromobacter sp. DH1f
CGGCGGCGCGGATGGCGTCGGCGTTGTTGTAGGGCACCTGGATGAAGCCCGAGGGCAGGGGCTCGAAGCCCTTGCGGGCTTTTTCGCTGCCGGTGGCCGCCAGCGTGGCCAGGGTACGCCCGTGCCAGGACGAATCCATGGTGATGATGTGCGCATGGCGATTGCCGCGCTGGTAGGCGTAATAGCGCGCCAGCTTGATGGCAGCCTCGTTGGCTTCCGAGCCGCTGTTGTTGAAGGCCACTTCGCGCATGCCGGACAACGCGGTCAGGCGGGCGGCCAG
>NZ_AYMF01000116.1:0-564 GCF_000633435.1 Achromobacter sp. DH1f
CATGGCCATGCCGCGGGCGACACCGTGCTCAAAGAAGCGGCCGACCGCATGGCCCGCGCCATTCGGGTATCGGATGTGGCGGCACGGCTGGGCGGCGACGAATTTGCCGTGCTGTTGATGGGCGCCGACCGCGACAACGCGCAGGCCGTGGCCGAGGCGCTGGTCGAAAGCCTGTCGTTGCCGTATCCCAAGATCCGGGTTGCCGTGTCGGCCAGCGTGGGCATTGCCGTGTTCCCGCAATCGGGCGTCACCATGCTGCAGTTGCTGGAACGTGCCGATATGGCGCTGTACCGCGCCAAGGGCCTGGGCAAGCGGCGCGTTGCCTCGGACCGCTGAGGCGGGCCGGGCGCTCAGGCGTCGTGGCGCGGCGCGGGCGGCGGAGTCAGGGCCGTCAGCACCTCGCCGGACTTCAGCCGGTAACGCCGTTCGCCCAGGGCGATGACGCGTTCGCCTTCCGAGGTCCTGAGAATGTAGCGAGTGGTCGCGGCGCTGGCGGGCGGGTGGGTCCGGTCGGCCTGAGAAAAGACTTCTATCCGATAGAGTCGGCCGGATTCCGTCGTGGCC
>NZ_AYMF01000117.1:0-1270 GCF_000633435.1 Achromobacter sp. DH1f
GCCAAGGACTACGGCGACTTCCTCGATTCGGTGCGCGGCCGTCCCGACTACCAGCTGCTGCAGACCATGTGCCTGCGCTCGATGCAGCAGGCCATCTACAGCCCGGACAACCTGGGCCACTTCGGCCTGGCCTATCCCGGCTACAGCCACTTCACCTCGCCGATCCGCCGCTATCCCGACCTGCTCACGCACCGCGTGATCAAGGCCCTGCTGGCCGGGCAGCGCTACGTGCCCAGCCTGGACGACCAGCCGGTCGTCATTGGCCGCACCCAGCGCGAACACGAGCACGCCATCTGGGAAAAGATGGGCCTGGTGCTGTCGGCCAGCGAACGCCGTGCCGACGAAGCCTCGCGCGATGTCGAGGCCTGGCTCAAGTGCTGGTTCGTCAAAGAGCGCGTGGGCGAAGACTTCAGCGGCACCGTCACCGGCGTGGCCAGCTTCGGTATCTTCGTCACGCTGGATACGCTGCACGTGGAAGGCCTGGTGCACGTCTCGGAACTGGGCGGCGAATACTTCCAGTTCAACGACGCGCTGCACGAGCTGCGCGGCGAACGTACGGGCATGCGTTACCGCCTGACCGACAAGGTCCAGGTGCAGGTGTCGCGCGTGGACCTGGAAGCGCGCCGCATCGAGTTCCGCCTGGTGCAAGGCACCAGCTTCGACGCCTTGCGCAAGGCAGCCGCCCGCGGCCCCGACGAAGGTCCGCGCCGCGTGAAGAAGGCGGCGGCGCCCAAACCGGCCGCGCTGAAAGGGCAAACCGCCAAGGAACGGCGCGCCGAGGCCAAGAAAGCCGGCAAGCCGGCCAAGGCCCCGCAACGCGCCGCACCGGCCAAGAAGGCCGTGCGCAAGCGGCACTGACCCGACTGCGTCCGGTCTGGCGGCATGCCCGCGGGCCGGACGTGGGCTGGACGTGGGCCAACCGCCCCATAAGGGGTAACATTGCGCCTATGGCCGGCTCTTGTCCGGTGGCCCGCTCCGCTCTGGAGCGGGTATTCGTTTATCTAAAGGTATTGCATTTATGGCGTCGACCCAAGTTCTTGCCGGGTTTCACGCGGTGGTCGCGCGGCTGCGCCACGCGCCCGAGTCGATCAAGGATATTTACGTAGAAGCGTCGCGCCGCGACAAGCGCATGCAGACGTTCATCGAGCAGGTCGAAAAGGCCGGCTGTCGTCTGCACCCCGTGCCCATGGAGCGCCTGGACGGCCTGGCCCGCGGCACCCGCCACCAGGGCGTGGTGGCGCTGGCCGACGAACGCCAGCTGGCCGTCGAC
>NZ_AYMF01000118.1:0-731 GCF_000633435.1 Achromobacter sp. DH1f
AACGGGCCGGTGCCGTTGGCGTTGTGGGTGGCGTAGCCTTCGATCTTCTTGGCCGCGTCGGTGGGTTTCAGGCTGTTGTTGTCGACCAGCCACTGGCGGTTGAAGATGAAGATATTGGTCAGGTCGTTGAGCATCAGCGGGTACGGATGCGTCATTTCGATGTCGACCGTGTAGTCGTCGACCTTGCGTACCGCCTTGAAGGCCGGCAGGTTGCCCTTGAGCGGCGAGGCGTCATCCGACACCCGGGTCATCGAGGCCACCACGTCGTCGGCCGAGAACGGCGCGCCGTTATGGAACGTCACGCCGTGGCGCAGGTGAAAGCGCAGCACGGTGGGCGACGGCGTTTCCCACGACTCGGCCAGCGCGGGCGTGATGTTGAACTTGTCGTCGTAGCGGATCAGCGCTTCGTAGACGTGGTTCAGGAAGGCCAGGTTGAAGGTGCTGCCGTAGGAATACGGATCCAGCGAATCCAGGTCGCGGGCGGCGCCCCACTTCAAGGTGTTGGCGGCGGATGCGCCCGTGATGGCCGATAGCGCGATCACGGCCCCGGCGGTCCACTTCAGCAGCGTCTTCATGGCGGAAATTCTCCCTTGCGTATTGGGTATGGGATCTTCTGGGGGACTTCTAGGCTTGCGGATGCATGGCCGCGGCGACGGACTCAGCCGCCGGCGGCCAGGCGCTGGGCACGGTCAAGCGTGGCCAGCGCCATCACCTGCGCCAGGGCGGCGCGG
>NZ_AYMF01000119.1:0-270 GCF_000633435.1 Achromobacter sp. DH1f
CGCGCCCAGGCCCAGCAGCAGGCCCGACAGGTAGGCGGCGCCACCCGCGCCGGCCGTGTCGGTCAGGCGCAGCACCAGCAGCAGCCCGGCAAAGGCCACCACCGACCAGGCCAGCTTGCCGCGGCTGGGGCGTTCGCCCAGGAACAGCGCGCCCAGGCCGATCAGGAAAAAAGGCTGTACGTTGTAGACGGCGGTGGCCAGCGAGATCGAGGCCAGCCGGTAGGCCGAAAACAGCAGCACCCAGTTCAGCACCAGCGCCGCGCCCGCGGC
>NZ_AYMF01000120.1:0-403 GCF_000633435.1 Achromobacter sp. DH1f
CTTGTACGGCACGTGCAGCACATTGGCGTGGCTGGCGTCGGCGAACATTTCCAGCGTCAGGTGCGGAATACTGCCGATGCCCGACGAACCGACGGCCACGGACTGCTTGTCGGCCTGCGAGCGCTTGACGAAATCGGCGGCGTCGGTGGCCGGGTTGGCCGGATTCACGACGAACACGGTGGCGTTGTTGACCACGCGCGACACGGGCGCGAAATCGCGCACCGGGTCATACGGCAAGTCCTTGTACAGCGCCGGGCTGATGGCGACCGCGCCCACGCTGGTCAGGAACAGCACCGAGCCATCGCCGGGCGCCTTGGCCACGTAGGCGGCGGCGATATTGCCGTTGGCGCCGGCCTTGTTTTCCACGATGACCTGCTGCTTGAGCTCTTTGCCCAGCTGCTCG
>NZ_AYMF01000121.1:0-712 GCF_000633435.1 Achromobacter sp. DH1f
ACCAGCGGCAGGGCCAGCAGCAGGGTGGCAACCAGTTCACCTTTCCAGGCGGCGCGGCGAAGGGCGGGCATGCGGTGTCTCTTGTTATAGGAGCCCGCATCTTAAACGCCCGTCGGGGTTAACCCGAGGATGCCCCCATGCCTGTCCGGGGCATCACGCGGCGTCGCGCCGTCACCGCTGCCGCCACGCCGGCTCGCGCTTTTCAAGAAACGCACCCACCCCTTCGCGCGCTTCGTCCGAACTGCGCACGGCCGCGATGCGTTCGACGGAATCGGCGATCAGCGCCGCGTCCAGCGGCTGCCCGGCGAAGTCGCGCACCAGCCGCTTGCTGGCCTGCACCGCCTGCGGGCCGTTGTCGCACAGCGTGCGGCAGATCGTCTCGGCCTCGGTGTGCAGTTGATCGGCCGGCACCACGCCGTGCAGCAGCCCCATGCGGAACGCGGCGGCGGCATCAAAGCGCTCGGCGGTGAGGAAGTAGCGGTTGGCCGCGCGTTCGCCCAGGGCACGGATCACGTAGGGGCTGATGGTGGCGGGCAGCAGACCCAGACGGGTTTCCGACAGGCAGAAGTGGGCGTGGTCGGCGGCCACCGCGATGTCGCACGCGGCCACCAGCCCCAGGCCGCCCGCATACGCGTCGCCATTGACGGCGGCCACCACCGGCTTGGGGCAGGACCACACGGCGCGCAGCATGTCGGCCAGGCGGGCGGCGTCG
>NZ_AYMF01000122.1:0-946 GCF_000633435.1 Achromobacter sp. DH1f
CCGGCGCCGACGACTACGTCACCAAGCCTTTCGAGCTGCCCGAGCTGGCCGCCCGTGTGCGCGCCTTCGGCCGCCGCAGGGCAGGGCAGGCGCAGCCCCTGATCGAAGTCGGCCCGCTGGTGTTCGACACCGTCGGCCGCGAAGTCCGGGCCAACGGCCAGCGCCTGTCGCTGTCGGTGCGCGAATTGTCCGTCCTGGAAATGCTGATGGCCCGCGTAGGCCGCGTGGTCACCAAGCGCCAGATCGTGAATTCGCTGTCCGCCTGGGATGCCGATTTCAGCGAAAACGCCGTCGAAGTCTATGTCTACCGTCTGCGCAAGCGCCTGGAAGGCACGGGCGCCAGCATCCAGACGGTGCGCGGTTTCGGCTACATGCTGGATGTGGAAACGGCCTGACGGCCTGCCTGGCTGCCCCGTGCCGGCAGGCGTAGCCGGCCTGCGGCGGCTGGACGCCTCAGCCGCCTAAGCGAGGGCAACGCGTCATGACGCACGAACGCACTCCCCCCTCTCCCCCGGCCTCGCGCCCCTTGCTCCCCTCCCGTTCGCTTGCGCGGCATCTGGTCATCCGGCTGATGCCGCCGATCCTGCTGCTGGTGCTGCTGGACCTGGCCGCGACCTGGGTCATCACCCACAAGATCGACATGTCGATCTGGATGCTGGAAGACTTCTTCTGGCTGATGGTGGTGGGGCAGGTGGCGCTGATCGGGCTGTTCACCTGGGTGGTGGTGCAGGGCGTGCGTTCGGGCCTGCGCTCGGTCAATCACCTGTCCGAGGAAATCCGGCAGCGCTCCATCGACGATATGCAGCCGCTGGAAGTGGCCGGCGTGCCGGTCGAGATCGAACCCCTGGTCACCCATACCAACGACCTGCTGCTGCGGCTGGATGCATCGCTGGCGGCGCAGCGGCGCTTCATCGGCCATGCCGCCCACCAGTTGCGCACGCCGCTG
>NZ_AYMF01000123.1:0-442 GCF_000633435.1 Achromobacter sp. DH1f
TTCCATCGACAAGCTGTTGCGTGCGCAGATCGCGATCATCATGTTCGCGGCCGCGTACATCGCCGAAACGGTGCGCGGCGGCCTGCAGGCGATTCCGAAGGGGCAGTACGAAGGCGCCGATTCGCTGGGCCTGAACTACTGGCAGCAGATGCGCAAGATCATCCTGCCGCAGGCCCTGAAGATCGTCATCCCGCCGCTGGTCAGCATCTTCATCGCGCTGTTCAAGGACACCTCGCTGGTGGTCATCATCGGCATCTTCGACCTGACGCTGGCAGCCAAGGCGGCATTGTCCGACGCGGCATGGCGCGGATTCGGGGTAGAGGCGTACCTGTTCATCTCGCTGATCTACTTCGTCTTCTGCTTCTCCATGTCCAAATACAGCCAGGCACTGGAAAAACGCCTGGCCACGGGTCACGAACGCTAGGGTCAACAGCCCCGCACT
>NZ_AYMF01000124.1:0-213 GCF_000633435.1 Achromobacter sp. DH1f
CGGGCGCGGGCGAACTTGATGAATTCGGTCCGCAGCGTTTCCAGCATCTCGGCCCGCACCAGCCGCATGATGAGCGTGATCTGGAACAGCGCCAGGGTGATGGACGGCAGCACCAGCGCGGCGCGGCCGGACGGCGTCAACAGGCCCGTGGTCCAGCCGCCGATGCGCACCGTGTCGCCGCGGCCAAAGCCCGGCAGCCAGCCCAGCTGCACC
>NZ_AYMF01000125.1:0-563 GCF_000633435.1 Achromobacter sp. DH1f
AGCCCAGCTGCACCGAGAACAGCAGGATCAGCATGATGCCCACCACGAAGCTGGGCAGCGATATGCCCAGGATGGACACGAACTGCAGCGCCTGCGCCACCCGCGACTTGCGGTAGATGGCCGTCAGCACGCCCAACGGCACCCCAACCAGCAGCGACAGCAGGGTCGCCATCATGACCAGCTCGAAGGTGGCCGGAAAGCGCTCGGCCACCAGCGCGAACACGTCTTGCTGGTTACGGTAGGAAATGCCGAACTCGCCGCGCGCGGCGTTGGCCACGAAGTGCACGAACTGCATGCCCACCGAGGCATTCAGCCCCAGGCGCTCGCGCAGCTCGTCGCGCTGCGTCTGCGAAGCCTGCTCGTTGAGCATCATGTCGACGGGATCGCCGACGAAACGGAAAATCACGAACGCCATCAACGCCACCGCCAGCATCACGCCGACCGCATTGAAGACCCGTCTCACTATGAACGCCAGCATGTGCGCCCCCTGTCAGCCCTGGTTACGAACGCCTGCATGGACGCCCCCGGATTCAGTCTCGCAAGGCGGGCCGCCGCGGCGGCCC
>NZ_AYMF01000126.1:0-275 GCF_000633435.1 Achromobacter sp. DH1f
CTGATCGATGGCGGCTATACCCGCATCGGGGCGGGCACCTTGCTCAACACCGGTCGTATCTACGGCGACCGCATCGGTATTCAGACGCCGGTACTCATCAACGAACCCAACGCCGTCATCGCGTCGCGCGGCGACCTGGACCTGGGCGTGGGCACGCTGACCAATCGCGAGCATGCGCTGATCTACTCGGCGGGGGACCTGCGCGTGGGCGGGGCGCTGGACGCAACGGGCAAGGCAACGGGGCAGGCGCAGTCGCTGGTCAATGAATCGGCCAC
>NZ_AYMF01000127.1:0-1608 GCF_000633435.1 Achromobacter sp. DH1f
GCGCGCGCTGAACACCGAGAACCAGCCGCGCGCGTCCGACCAGTGTTCGATGCCGTGGTAGCCGGCACTGTGCAGCAGGTCGGTGAAGGCCTGGGGCGTGAACTTGTACGAATTTTCCGTATGGATGCGCTCGCCCGCCGCAAAGTGCCGCTCGCCGCCGGGCCAACAGACGGTGACCGGGTGCTGTGCCTGCAGGTGCATCTCGATGCGCGATTGCTCGCTGTTGAACAGCGCCACATGGCGCCAGTCGCCCACGTCGAAGTTCGATCCCAGCAGGTCGTTGACGTGCCGCAGCAGGTTCAGGTTGAAGGCGGCGGTCAGGTGCAGGGCGTCGTCGTAGGCCGGCTCCAGCACTTGCCGGGACTTGACCCGGTCCACGCCCACCAGCAGGCCGCCGCCTTCGCATTGGCGCCGGATGCGCTCCAGCATGGCGCGCGCGCCGTCCGGATCCAGGTTGCCGATGCTGGAGCCAGGGTAGAAGAACAGCCGTTGTTCGGGTGCGATGGTGGCCGGCAGCGCCAGCGCCTGGGAAAAGTCCTGGCCGATTGCCGTGATGCGCAGGTCCGGATACGACAGGCGCAGCCGGCGCACGGCCGCTTGCAGGTAATCGGCGGATATGTCGATGGGCACGTAGTGGCGGGGGCGCAGTCGCGAAAACAGCCGTTCGGCCTTGACGCAGTCGCCCGCGCCCAGGTCGATCAGTGTCTGCACCGGGCCGATCTGGCGGGCGATGTCCTGACCGTGGCGTTCGAAGATTTCGGCTTCGCAGCGGGTCGGGTAGTACTCGGGCAGCTGGGTGATGGCGGTGAACAGCGACGAGCCGAGCGCGTCGTACAGGAACTTGGGATCGATATGGGCGGGGCGGTCCAGCAGCCCGTGGCCCAGTTCGTGCTGCTCGGCGCTGACGGGTTGCGGCTGGGGCGCCAGGAAACTGGCCGCGGTGCCGGCAAGAAGTGCGGAAGGGGAGACCATGCGTTCAGTTCCTTTTTGAGGCGGTTGAAGCGCATTGCAAAGGCTCATTGTGGTCGCCAGAGGGGTTCTGGTGTCAAGTCTAAGCCTCTGAAATGCAATGGACTTTTACGAAATTTGGGCGTCCCTGGGGGGCTGCTCATGGGGGACACTTCCCCGGTGCGTGCCCAGGGGCGGGAAAGGGCGTGGCCCCCGGTTCCATGACCTTCAGCAAGTTTCGGGCCGCTGAAATATCGGTTAACGGCTGGTTGCGAAAGCTCGGGCGGATACGCGCCGGGCCGGTCACAATGGCCCATGGCCTGGCGGAGCGCGACGGCTCCGCACCGTGGCTCCTGCGTCGCGTGGCAGCTTGCGCATGACCCGGGGGCACGGCAGGCCCAACCCGCACTACGCATTAGGAGCGACTATGAATAGAAAGAATCAGCGCGCTGAAATGGCCCTGCATCGCGACCGGGTGAACGACAGCTTCCAAGAGCTGCTTGCCGGCACCGAAGACCTTTTGCGTTCGACGGCTTCCTATACGGGTTCGGAAATCGAAGCGGCCCGCTCGCGCCTGAAGCGCCAGTTGGCCGATGCCCGTGAATCGGCGGGCGATTGGGAAGGCGCGGCGCTGGAGCGCGCCCGTCGCGCCAAGGCCTA
>NZ_AYMF01000128.1:0-901 GCF_000633435.1 Achromobacter sp. DH1f
GTGATGATGAAGATCACCAGCAGCACCAGCATGACGTCGATCAGGGGCACCATGTTGATCTCGGAAACCGTATGGCTTCCCGACCCTTTGCCCTCGAAGCTGCCAAAAGCCATTATTCGCTCCCGCGTTGAGCCGCGGCGCCGTTACCGTGCTGGCGGCGCAGGGCACGCACCTTGCCGTCGGACAGCGCCACTTGCTGGCCGGTCGTCAGGAAGGCGAACAGATCGTGCGCGAAGGCATCCAGACGCGACAGGAACACGCGGTTGTTGCGCACGAAGGTGTTGTAGGCCAGCACGGCCGGGATGGCAACCGCCAGGCCCAGGCCGGTCATGATCAGGGCCTCGCCCACCGGACCGGCGATGCGGTTGATGGTGACGCCATCGGACAGGCCGATGCCGACCAGCGCGTGGTACACGCCCCACACCGTACCGAACAGGCCGACGAACGGCGCCGTCGAGCCCACCGACGCCAGCACCGTCAGGCCGTTTTCCAGCTTGGCGGTTTCTTCGTCGATCACCTTGCGCATCGTGCGCGTCACGAAATCGGTGTTCGAACCGGCCTCTTCCAGCTTGGTGGCGCCGAACTTGCTGTGGTGCGCCTGCGCGTGCATGGCATGGCTGGCCAGGTGCGAGAACGGGTCACGCGCGCCGTGCGTCACGATTTCGTTTTCGACCTGCTCGAGCGAGCTGGCGTTCCAGAACTTGTTCAGGAAGTCGGCCGAGCGCTTGCGCATGCTGACGTTGCTGGCGACCTTGACCAGGATCAGATACCAGGTCACGAGCGACATCAGGATCAGGATGATGAACAGGCTCTTGCCCACGAAGTCGCTCTGGGCGACGAAGTGCAGAAAGCCCATGTCGGGGACGGCCGCGGGCGCGGGCGCCGCGGGCATCGCGGCGGC
>NZ_AYMF01000129.1:0-326 GCF_000633435.1 Achromobacter sp. DH1f
CACTGTGCGTGATCATCGAGCTCGTCTCTGATCACCACACGTTGCGCTTCTTCCAAGATTGGAGTTGTTGCCCTCAAAGCAACCACTCAACCAGTTACGCCTGACGACCATAGCAAGGTGGTACCACTCCTTCCCATCCCGAACAGGACAGTGAAACGCCTTTGCGCCGATGATAGTGGACGGACGTCTGTGAAAGTAGGTCATCGTCAGGCTTTTATTCCGCAAAACCCCATAGGCTCTCGCCTGTGGGGTTTTGTCTTTGTGGCGACGAAAACTTGGCAAGAGAAATTCTGAGTCGCTGCGCCACAAACACAACAATACAAAAA
>NZ_AYMF01000130.1:0-469 GCF_000633435.1 Achromobacter sp. DH1f
GGGCAGCATGGCGTCCAGCACGATCACGTCGTAGTCGTGCTCCAGCGCCAGGTGCTGGCCGTCGATGCCGTTGTGCGCCACATCGACCGCGCAGCCCTGTTCGCCCAGGCCTTTGCGCAGGTAATCCGCCGTCTTCAGTTCATCTTCGACTATCAGGATCTTCATTGCGGCCCCGCTAGGGTGTATCGACATGCACAGGCGCTTATTTTGACTCAACTCCCGGCCCAGGCTGCACCAGGGCAGCCTTGCGCGCGGCCCGCTCCTGCTTCTTGCGCATGTACCAGAAATGCGCCCGGTCCAGGTACAGGTACACCACCGGCGTCGTGAACAGCGTCAACGCCTGCGACACGATCAGCCCGCCCACCATCGCATAGCCCAGCGGCCGGCGCAATTCCGACCCCTGGCCGTGGCTCAGCATCAGCGGCAGGCCGCTCAGCAGCGCGCACATGGTCGTCATCATGATCGGCCG
>NZ_AYMF01000131.1:0-316 GCF_000633435.1 Achromobacter sp. DH1f
CAGCCAGTCGCCCAGCAGGTTCACGACCAGCACGATCAGGCTCAGGTACAGGGCGGGAAACACCACCACCCACCATTGGCCCGAAAACAGGAACTGATTGCCCAGCCGGATCAAGGTGCCCAGCGACGGTTCGGTGGGCGGCATGCCCACGCCCAGAAAGCTCAGGGTCGCCTCGATCAGGATCGCCAGGCCCAGGTTCAGGGTGGCGGTCACCATGACCGGCGTCAGCGTGTTGGGCAGGATGTGCGTGAGCATGATGCGCAGCGAACTGACGCGGATCAGCCGGGCGGCCTGCACGTATTCCTTGCCGCGCTCG
>NZ_AYMF01000132.1:0-1363 GCF_000633435.1 Achromobacter sp. DH1f
GCGGTGGGGGTGGCGGCGGGGTGCGAGGTGGGTGATTGGCCTCCTCACTGGGTGAGGGGCGGTGATGGGGGTCAGCCCACGCGGCGCCACACGCTGGCAAGCCAGGGTTGTTGGTCTCGGGGGAGGCCTTCGGGGCGGTAGTAGTGTTCCAGTTCTTCGAAGCCCGCCGTCTGCAGCAGGGTGCGCCAGGTGTCCAGGTCGTGGTAGGCGCCGTAGCGGCCGCGGTTCCAGCCTTCCTGGTTGCCGCCGCGGGGGTTGGAGCTGAACAGGATGCCTCGGGGTTTGAGGGTGGCGTGCAGGTCTTTGAGGACGCGCGGGAGTTCCTGGCTGGGGATGTGGAACAGGACGGCGTTGGCGAAGATGCCGTCGAAGCGGGCCGGTGGCAGGGACAGGTGCAGGAAGTCCTGGTGCCAGACATCGCAGCCGCTGGCCTGGCGGGCCATGTCGACGAAGCTGGGGGTGCCGTCCAGGCCGACGGGGTGGTGGCCCAGGGCGGCGAAGGTTTTCAGGTCGCGGCCGGGGCCGCAGCCCAGGTCCAGGATGTCCAGGGGCGCCTGGCCTTCGATGTGGCGCAGCAAGGCGGCGATGTTCTGGCTGACGTCGTGGTCGCGGGTGCCGGCCTCGAAGGATTGGGCGCTTTCTTCGTAGTGGGCCAGGGTCAGCGAGGTGATCTTGGCGAGGTCTTCGGCGTCGAGTTTCATAAGGGAATTGTGCCGTAGTTCGGAGGGCGTGTACGACATGGCGCACGACGGCGCCGGGACGAAGGCGGCATGACGTTGACCCGGGGCCGCTCGAAAAAAACGCCGCGCACGTTTGCCGTGCGCGGCGTTTCTGCTGGCGCGTGACCGCCGTCAGGCGGCCAGGCGGCCTTCGATCTTGACCTTGGTGGCGGGCAGGTCGTCAGGCAGGCCCTGGGCCAGCTGGCCGAAGAGTTCGTCGTGCAGGGCCAGTTCGTCGCGCCAGGCGGTGGCGTCGACGGACATGACCTGGTCGAACTTGTCGGGGCTGAATTCCAGGCCGGTCCAGTCGATGTCCTGGTAGCTGGGGGACACGCCGAAGATCTGGTCGACGCCGCCGGCCTGGCCGTCGATGCGGCCGAGCATCCAGCGCAGCACGCGCATGTTTTCGCCGAAGCCGGGCCAGACGAACTTGCCGTCGGGGCCCTTGCGGAACCAGTTGACGCAGTAGATGCGCGGCAAGGTGGCGCCGGCGGCTTCGAGCTGCTTGCCCAGCTTGAGCCAGTGGTTGAAGTAGTCGCTCATGTTGTAGCCGCAGAACGGCAGCATGGCGAAGGGGTCGCGGCGCACCACGCCCTGCTGGCCCACGGCGGCGGCGGTGGTTTCCGAGCCCATGGTGGCGGCCA
>NZ_AYMF01000133.1:0-1053 GCF_000633435.1 Achromobacter sp. DH1f
CCGGCAATCCGCAGCCGGACGACCCGCGTCCGGGCCCCGATCACGCACCCGACGACCCGGGCGAGCCTGACGTGACGCCGCCGGCGCCCGATCCGCGCGCGCCCGGCACGATCGACCTGGCCTGAGCGCCCGCGTTGCTTCGTAATCCTATTTGTCCGCGACACCAAGGAGGTTTACATGCGTTCCATTCTGCTATGGCTGCTGGGGGTGCCCATTCCCATCATCATCCTGCTGGCGCTGTTCTGGCACTGACACCCCGCCGGGTTTCCGCGTCGACGCCTTCTATCCCGGCGCGGCCGCACAAACAATGAACAAGGAATAACCATGGAAAACGCAACTTCGGCGGGCCAGCCCTACGGCGGCGCGGCCTATGCCGGTGCAATACCCGCGCGTGAATCAGCGGTGTCCGCCGTGTCCTGGGCGGCGGTGTTTGCCGGCGCGGTGATCGCGGCGGCGCTGTCGCTGGCGCTGTTCGCCGGGGGCTCCGGCCTGGGCTTCCTGTCGGTGTCGCCTTGGGCCGGCGAAGGCATGTCGGCCCCCGCGGTAGGCATCAGCGTCATTGCGTGGCTGCTGTTCACGCAGATCGTTGCCTACGGCATCGGCGGCTACGTTGCCGGCCGCTTGCGCACCAAGTGGGTGGATACGCATGTGGATGAGGTGTATTTCCGTGACACCGCGCATGGCTTCCTGGTGTGGGCGCTGAGCGCGGTCGTGAGTGCGGCGCTCTTGGGGTCGGCCATTGCGACGCTGGCCTCCGGCGCCGCCAAGGCGGGCGCCTCGGTGGCAGCCGGCGCGGGGGCGGCCGTCACCGCCACGGCAGCGGCCGGCGCGGGCGCGGGCGGCATGGACAACGCCAGCGACTACCTGACCGATGTGCTGCTGCGTTCGGATCGGCCTGATGCCGCGGGCGACAAGGCCGCGTCGCGCGCCGAGGTTGGGCGCATCGTGGCCGTGAGTCTCGCCCACGGCGAGATGGCGCCTGCCGACCGCGACTACGTTGCCAAGGTGATCGCGGCGCAGACCGGCATGGATGCGGCCGCGGCGCAGCAGCGC
>NZ_AYMF01000134.1:0-294 GCF_000633435.1 Achromobacter sp. DH1f
CGCGGCGGCTGCGGTGTGCAGCGCATCCGTGGCTTGCTGGACGGTGCCGGCAGCCTGCTGGGCGACGCCGCCAGCCGTGGCGGCAGCCTGCTGGGCAGCGGGCGCGGCGGCGGCGGCAGCCGGCGCTGCTGCCGGGCTGGTGGTCGCCTGCGCCACCAGGGTGGCGCTGTGCATTGCGTTGGACATCTCAGTTCCTCATTACGAAATCGAACGGAATTTTTGCTTTGGCGGGGTAGGCCACGCCATTGCGGGTATACGGTTTGAAACGGCCCTTGCGGGCGGCGGCCAGCGCCG
>NZ_AYMF01000135.1:0-240 GCF_000633435.1 Achromobacter sp. DH1f
GGCTGGCCAGCGCGCTGGCCACGCCCGCGCCGATCAGGCCCAGCGCCGGAAAGCCCAGGTTGCCGAACACCAGCACCCAATTGCCCAGCACGTTGAACAGAATCGCGCCGATCGCCACGATGAAGGCCCAGCGCGGCTGTTGCAGCGCGGCCATGAACGAGCGCAGCACCAGGAACCCCAGGAAGGGCGGCATGGCCCATAGCAGCGCGCGCAGGTATTCGCCGGCCAGCGCCGCCAGTG
>NZ_AYMF01000136.1:0-809 GCF_000633435.1 Achromobacter sp. DH1f
GCGGCGTGCGCAGTTCGTGCGCCACGTCCGCATTGAAAGCCTCGAGCTGGTTGTAGGCGCCTTCCAGCCGCGCCAGCGCGCCGTTGAAGGACGTGGCCAGGTCTTCCAGCTCGACCGGCAACGCGGCCATGCTCAAGCGCTGCGACAAGGCGCTGGGCCGCAGCGCCCGGGCCTCGGCCGACAGCCGGTTCAGCGGCCGCAGGCCCAGCCGGGCCACCCAGAACCCCAACAGGCCCACCAGCAGGATCGCGGTCAGCGACAGCCCCGCCATGGCCCACAGGAAATACCGCAGCGTGTGCGCATACGGCGCCGAATCCATGCCGACGATCAGGCGCACCCGCGGCCGCTGCTGAAACGGTTCGACCGTGACGGTGATGGTCAACAGCGCGTTCTCGCGGTCGGGCAGCGTGATGCTGCCAAAGCCATCGGCGCGGCGTTCCAGCCGGTCGATGTCGGCCAGCCCCTTGCCGTATTCATAGGCAGGGTCGTCGGACAGCACCCAGAAGCGCAGGCTGCCGTCGGCCGGCGTCAGGGTATCGAGCTTGGCCTTGAAGCGGCCCCAGCGTTCCGGGTCGCCGCTGCGGGTCAGGGAATAGCTGACCTCGTGCGCCGTGGTGCGCAGCGCGTCCTGCTGGATGCGGTCCAGCTGGCGG
Organism: Achromobacter sp. DH1f; assembly: GCF_000633435.1. NCBI lineage: Bacteria > Pseudomonadati > Pseudomonadota > Betaproteobacteria > Burkholderiales > Alcaligenaceae > Achromobacter > Achromobacter sp. DH1f. Next base: position 654 of record NZ_AYMF01000136.1, read on the forward strand.
TCCAGCACGCCGTACAGCGCCACGCCCGTCAACGCGAAGGTCGCCGCCGCCGCCACCGCGAACATGGCCACCAGCCGGGTTTTCAGCGACGATTTCATTCGGGCGACTTCATTCGGGCGACTCGCCGTCGCGCAGTTCCAGCACGTAGCCCATGCC
>NZ_AYMF01000137.1:0-328 GCF_000633435.1 Achromobacter sp. DH1f
GGGCGGGGTTAGATGTCGCCTGTGAAGGCGTAGCCCCAGCCCCAGACGGTTCTTATTGGGAGTTCCATGTTGGTTTCCTGGGCTTTTCTTCTCAGGCGGCTCACGACGACGTCGGTGCGGCGTACGGATTCGCGGCCGGCTTGGGGGTCGCCGGGGGGGAGGTCGCCGCGGGGCAGGCGTTTGTCGGGGCTGGTGGTGAGTTTGAGGAGGAAGTCGCGTTCGGCTTGGGTCAGGGCCAGGCGGGTGCCGCGGGGGCTGACCAGGGTCCAGGCGGCGTCCTGGAATTGCCATTTGCCGTTGCCGTCGGCGGGGGCGGTGTGGGTGGGGC
>NZ_AYMF01000138.1:0-595 GCF_000633435.1 Achromobacter sp. DH1f
CCTTGAAACCGTCCAGGTCGATCGCCAGGATGGCGAAGGATTCGCCGCTGCGCTGCGCCACGGCCAGCTCGCGCAGGACCATTTCGCCGAACAGCACCCGGTTGCACAGCCCCGTCAGCGGGTCATAGTGCGCCAGGTGCTGGGCGTGCGCCAGCATGCGCGACGCCTGCAACAGCGCCGTGCCGACCTCTTCGGCTTCCTTGACCCGCGTGCCCGGTAGCTCGACGGTGCGCCCCTCGCCCAGCGCCAGCGCCGGGCCGACCAGGCCCTGCACCGCCGAGGTCAGCCGGTTGGCCAGCCGCAGCGCCAGCCACAAGCCCAGCCCGAAAGCGGTCAACGTGCCCAGGGCCAGCCAGGCGATGGAGCGGTATAGATCGGTCGTCAGCAGCGTCATGGGCGCCCCGGCAGCGACGGTCCAGCCGGTCAGGGCCGAGCGGCTGAACGCCGTGTAGACGGGCGTGCCCTCTTTGGTGATGGTTTCCAGCGAGCCTTCGTTTTCCTGCTCGACGGCCCGCGACAAGGCGGGCACGGCCTTCTGGCCGACGAATTTGGACGTCTCGCGCGTGCGCGCCACGATGGTGCCGGTCTTGTCCAG
>NZ_AYMF01000139.1:0-226 GCF_000633435.1 Achromobacter sp. DH1f
TGCCGCGCTCGACCAGCGCCGAGGCGCGCACGGTGCGGGCGTACTGCACCCAGTTGGTCATCGAGATCGCCAGGATGAGAATCACCGACGACAGGGTTTCACGCATGCCGGGCGGCAGCAGTTGCCGGAACACGGCGGTGACCAGGATGGCGACGAGAATGGTGGGAATGCTGAGCAGCGTATCGCCCAGGCGCATCAGCGCGTTGTCGACCCAGCCGCCGAAATA
>NZ_AYMF01000140.1:0-371 GCF_000633435.1 Achromobacter sp. DH1f
TCGACGCCGGCCTGCGCCTGCCCGCCCGCCACGTAGAGTCGCTCTCACTACTGACCAACATCGGCATCCTGATGCACAGCGACGCCCTGGCACTGATCCCCTACGACGCCGCCGCCCAATTCCTCACCATGGGCCTGCTGGCCCGCCTACCCACCACCGTCTTCGGCACCTTCGGCGACGTCGGCTACTCCATCCGCGCCGACCGCCCCTTGACCCCCGCGTGCCAACGCCTGGTGGACTACCTGAAGCAAATCACGGCACAACGCGCCCCAACACCAACAACCGAATAGACGGCCAAGCCAACTTCAGCCGCCATCCCAAACGCGCCACACAAGCCCCTACCCCCCACAACGGCGGGCGAAGCCCGCCAC
>NZ_AYMF01000141.1:0-237 GCF_000633435.1 Achromobacter sp. DH1f
TCGTCGTCGGCCGCCTGCCCGGCCCCGACATGGCCTCGATCTCCGGCGTCGCCGTCGACCACCACAAGCTCTACCGCGAAGACCTGTGCCTGGTCGTCGGCGCCCAACACCCCCTGGCCCACGCCCCCCAGATCGCCCTGCCCGACCTGATCGACCACATCTGGATCCTGCCGGCCCCCACGTCCCCCCTACGCGCCTCGATAGAACGCACCTTCTTCGACGCCGGCCTGCGCCTGC
>NZ_AYMF01000142.1:0-352 GCF_000633435.1 Achromobacter sp. DH1f
CTGCTGGCCCTGCCGCTGGTGCTGACCAATCTGGCCCAGATCGCCATGACCGTGACGGACGTGATGTTCATCGGCCACCTGGGCTCGCAGCCGCTGGCCGCCAGCGCGCTGGGCGCCAACCTGTATTCGGCCATCGCCTTCTTTGCGCTGGGCCTGGTCAGCGCCACGGCGCCGATGGCGGCGCGGGCCGAGGGCGCACGGCGCAACTCGGTGCGCGACGTGCGCCGCACGGTGCGCCAGGGCTTCTGGAGCGCCGTGCTGATTTCCGTGCCGGGCTGCCTGGCGCTCTGGTATGGCGAACACATCCTGATCCTCTTGCGCCAGCCGCCCGCACTGGCGGCGCTGGCCGGCG
>NZ_AYMF01000143.1:0-380 GCF_000633435.1 Achromobacter sp. DH1f
CCGGCCGCGGCCAGGAAGATCAGCGCCACGCCCACGACCTGGGTGGCGTCCATGCGGTGCCCGTACACCACCAGGTCCAGCAGGATGGCCACGGCCGGGTAGATGAAGCTGAGCGCGGCGGTGGACGTGGTCGGCAGCTTCTGGATGGCCGAATACATCAGGATGTACATCAGGCAGGTGTGGATCACGCCCAGCGCCACCAGGTACCCCCATTGCAGCGGCGCGGCGGGCAGGGCGTTGAAGTCGGCCATGGGCAGCAGCATCACGGCGCCCAGCGTCACCTGTACCAGCGCCAGCACCTGCGGCGGGATGCCCTTCAGGCGCTTGACGATCACGGCGGTGATGCCATAGAGCGCCGCCGCGCCCAGGCCCAGCAGCAG
>NZ_AYMF01000144.1:0-442 GCF_000633435.1 Achromobacter sp. DH1f
TTCCATCGACAAGCTGTTGCGCGCGCAGATCGCGATCATCATGTTCGCGGCCGCGTACATCGCCGAAACGGTGCGCGGCGGCCTGCAGGCGATTCCGAAGGGGCAGTACGAAGGCGCCGATTCGCTGGGCCTGAACACCTGGCAGCAGATGCGCAAGATCATCCTGCCGCAGGCCCTGAAGATCGTCATCCCGCCGCTGGTCAGCATCTTCATCGCGCTGTTCAAGGACACCTCGCTGGTGGTCATCATCGGTATCTTCGACCTGACGCTGGCAGCCAAGGCGGCATTGTCCGACGCGGCATGGCGCGGATTCGGGGTAGAGGCGTACTTGTTCATCTCGCTGATCTACTTCGTCTTCTGCTTCTCCATGTCCAAATACAGCCAGGCACTGGAAAAACGCCTGGCCACGGGTCACGAACGTTAGGGTCAACAGCCCCGCACT
>NZ_AYMF01000145.1:0-744 GCF_000633435.1 Achromobacter sp. DH1f
GCGACGGCGATGCGGTCGGGCAGGGGCGGCTGGTGGTTGGCCGCCGCCACCAGCACCAGGTTTTCGCGAAACAGCGATTCATAGGCCAGTTGCGGCGATGGCGCGGGGTCATACAGCAGCGCCAGGTCGACCCGGCCGGCCAGCAGCCATTCGCGCATCTGCGCGCTCAGGCCTTCGGCCACCGCGATGGAGGCGTCGGGAAAGCGGCGGCGAAACGCCTGGACCAGGGGCGGGGTCAGCACGCGGGCGATGCGCGGCGGCAGGCCGACCACCACTTTGCCGGTGGGCGTTTCGCGCAGGGTCTGCAGGTCCTGCTTGGCGCGGTCGGCCAAGGCCAGCAGGGCGCGGGCGTGTTCCAGAAAGCGCAGCCCGGCCTCGGTGGGTTCGGCGCCGCGGCCATTGCGATACAGCAGGTGCTGGCCCAGTTCCAGTTCCAGCAGCCGCACCTGGCGGCTGAGGGTGGGCTGGGCGACGTCCAGCATTTCGGCTGCGCGCGAAAAGCTGCGCCGTTCGGCCACGCGCACGAAGTATTCGATCTGCTTGAGGTCCATGGGGTGGGCGTTGATATTTATATTTTCTATATCTGAAATCAAAGATATAGCATTGTTAGTCAGCCCGCAATCCGGGAGGATGGCGTTTTTCCCGCAGGAACCCGCCGTGCCCGATTGCCGTCCTCCGCTTGCGTCACCTTCCCGTCCCCGCCATGCGTTGCCGGCCGGGGCTTGCGACACGCACTGCCACGTG
>NZ_AYMF01000146.1:0-468 GCF_000633435.1 Achromobacter sp. DH1f
GGTGGGGGCGGCGGCGGAGCGGGGGGAGGAAGAGGCGGCGCGGAATCTTCGGGCGACGCCCCTGAGGATTTAAGCAGGCTGGCGGGCGCGTCGCCGTCTCCGGTATGGGCCACACGGCCGGCTTGCTCAGCCCCAGCGCGTCAATCCGTTGGTGGCCGCCCTGCCCGCTGTGTTCGCTGGGCTGGGCTTCCTGCTCGAGCACCACGACTTCCTCGACCACCTTTTCGACGACCTTCTCGACGACTTTCTCGACAACCTTGGGGTCGGCAGGGGCCTCGACCCGCACTGCGGCCACCGGGACCGGACTGCCGGTGGCGACCACTTTACCCAGACGCAGCACATCTTCCGAGGTCATCACCGTACCGTCGGCGAACCGCAGCGTGTAGAGATGATGCTCGTAAGAGGCGAGTTCTGCCGCCAGCGGCAAGATCAGCGATTTGCCGTCCGCGCCCTTGAGCACCACGTCGG
>NZ_AYMF01000147.1:0-352 GCF_000633435.1 Achromobacter sp. DH1f
GGTGATGTACCTGGGCCGCATTGTGGAGCAGGCGGCGGCCGACGAACTGTTCGAGTCTCCAAAGCATCCGTATACGAGGATGTTGCTGGACACGATTCCGGATCTGGATGATCCACGGCGGGATCGGGAGCCAATGGGGGGCGAGGTTCCGAATCCGATCATGCCGCCGGCAGGGTGCACGTTTCATACTCGGTGCGGAATGGTGCAGGAGAGGTGCCGAAGTGTGGTGCCTGAGGTGGCGTTGGTTGGGGGGCGGGAGGTGCGGTGTCATTTGGTTGCTGGGGCGGGTTGAGGGGGGGGCATTTCTTTTTGAGAGGCGTTAGTGCGGCGGTTGTTCTTCGTAGGTCGCCCC
>NZ_AYMF01000148.1:0-628 GCF_000633435.1 Achromobacter sp. DH1f
AGGCGCCCGTGATGCCGCCGCGGCCGCGCGCGCCGGCTGGACGGCCTTCAGCCTGGGCATCGGCGCGATGGTGATCGCCGCCCTGCTGATGGTGACCGTGCCCTATGCGCTGGTGTCGGTGTTCATGGACGTGCACGACCCGGCCAATGCGCGGGTGCTGGCCTTCGCGGTCAGCTACCTGGCCGTGGCAGCGGTATTCCAGATCGTGGATGGCGCGCAGGTGCTGGGCGCAGGCATGCTGCGCGGGCTGCACGACACCCGCGTGCCGATGATCTACGCGGCGATCGGCTACTGGGGCGTGGGCCTGCCTTGCGGCGCGTGGCTGGCGTTCCAGGCTGGCTGGCGCGGCGTGGGCATCTGGAGCGGCCTGGCCATCGGGCTGGCGGTGGTGGCCGTGCTGATGATGCAGCGCTGGACCCGGCGCGCGCAACTGGGGCTGGTGGCGACGAGGTAATGGGGTGACATGCCATAATCGCCGATGCCTTTTCCGCAACACCCCCTGCCTTACGCCATGCCTGCCTCGCCTTCCTCCCCCGCCGCTTCGACCGCTGCCTTGCCCGTCTCTACGCCCACCGCTACGCCCGTCTTTCCGCCCCTGAACGCCGACCGCCTGTGGGCTCGCGTCCAG